>CAZAVC010000029.1:0-11408 GCA_964488265.1 uncultured Fimbriimonas sp. | reverse complement strand
ATGGGACTCGCACCTGGTGGCTCGCGCCAAGGCCGGAGACCAAGTCGCTTTCGAGCTCATCGTCGATACCTATCGACCTGGACTCATGAGCTTGGCGATGAGAAAGCTCCGCAGTGCAGAAGATGCGCACGATGTGGTTCAAGAAACCTTCATCAAAGCATTCAAGAATTTGAAGGACTTTGATGTTGAGCGCCCGATCCGCCCTTGGCTGTCGCGAATCTGCATGAACTGCATCGTAGATGTCGCCCGGCAAAGAAAGGGCAACGTGGACAACTTGGAATCAGTTGAATATTCGCTTTCCGAGGGCAACACCACGGAGGAGCGAGCCGAGGGTTCTTTCCGCCGCAACCAGATCATGGTCGCGCTGGCAAAGCTTCCCTATCGGTACCGACAGATCATTATCATGCGGCACTTCGAGCACCTGGATGTTATGGAGATCGCGGCGAAGTTGGACAAGCCGGAAGGAACCATCAAGAGTTGGTTGTTCCGAGCACGAGCCCTTCTTGCCAAGGACCCCGTTCTGGCCGCCTACGCCTAAAGGCGTTCGTCACCGCACAAAGGGGTCGGCTCTCTAATGAGGGCCGACCCTTTTGCTTTTTCGGTGATGTGGGTCCCTCTAACCTCCTGTCGAGAATTGGCGTAGAACCTGGGGTCGGTATCCTGATGATTATGCTATCCGAAACTCAAGTTCTCGATGCTCTGCAAACCGTGATGGACCCAGACCTGCACCGCGACATTGTGACCTTGGGCTTTGTAAAGAACGTGGTTGTTGATGGCGGTCAGGTCTCGCTTACGGTCGAATTGACCACACCCGCCTGCCCAGTCAAGGAACAACTCAAGGCCGAGGTCGAAACAAACGTTCGAGCTCTACCGGGAGTAACCGCCGTCGAGGTGGAGATGACCGCACAGGTCCGGCAGCGACAACAACAAACGGGCGACATTCTGCCAAACGTGAAGCACATCATTGCCATCGCCTCCGGCAAGGGCGGGGTCGGAAAGAGCACCGCAACCGTCAACCTGGCCGTTGCATTGGCAAATACCAGAGCCAAGGTCGGATTGATGGATGCGGACGTTTATGGTCCTTCGATTCCGCTGATGATGGGAGCCGCGGAGCAGCGTCCGTACACCGAGGGCAACAAGATCATCCCGATCATGCGGTACGGCGTGCACATGATGTCTTTGGGCTTTCTCTTGGAGGAAGGTCAAGCGGTTCTTTGGCGCGGCCCAATGGTCGCCGGAACCATTCGTCAGCTTCTGAGCGACGTCGAGTGGGGTGACCTGGACTACCTTTTGGTCGACCTTCCTCCCGGAACGGGCGACGCCCCAATGTCTTTGGCCCAGCTGGCGCCTCTCACTGGCGTGGTGATTGTCAGCACCCCGCACAATGTCGCGGCGAACATCGCGGGCAAAGCAGTTCAGTTGTTCCGTAGGTTGAACACACCCATCATCGGGGTCATGGAGAACATGGGCGTGTTCATCGACGAGGTGACAGGGGAAAAGCGACAAATGTTCTCCGGTCTTTCGGGAGACGATCTCGCCAAGAGCCTCAAGGTGCCGTATCTGGGAAGCGTTCCGTTCGACCCCCGCATTGGAAGCGCGGGCGACGAGGGTGTGCCTGCGATCATATCCGCGCCAAATACTCGCCAGGCAGAAGCATTCGCTGAGATCGCGGGCAAACTCGCCGCTCAGGCATCTATCAAGTCAATGACTCGCCAAGACCTGGTGCAGTTAGAAGGTGCGGAAGAAAGACCGAAGTTTGAGCCGGTTTCGTAAAGCTAGGCTCGGTCTAGCTCTTCGAGCCAATCCGCAAGGCGGTTTTCCCGATGCTTTCGAAGGAAGTCATCGGGATACTCCTCTCTGTTCAAAAGTCGCAAGACCTCAAAAGATTGGCTTTGAACGCTCCCCTCGTCCAAGCGCTCCGGCCAGCCGTCGAGCGGAACCGTCAAGCGGGGCAACACTTGCACTTCGATCGAAAGTGGGAGCGAGGGTTCCACAGAGTGCGAGAGGACTAGCGCGTCGGCGTCTTCAAGACACTCAGATAACTCTTCGAAGACCTCAAAACTTGCCCCGATTCCTTGGTACCGCCAGAAAAGCATCGCCAAGGACTCCAGTATCTGCGACACCTCGCCGAGTTTTGCATGCCACCTTATGTGAAGGGGTCGCTCCCCGAAGTGACTTGCCAACGTTGCCACCACTGGGGGACCCATTTCCATGTTGTCTAACCCAATAACCGCTACCCGTTGCAGTGGCATGGGCGTGATTATACAAAGCGTTGATCACCACTGGGAACGCTTCCCTGCATGAAATTTGCGGACCTTGATTTGGTCTATCAAGGTTTGAAAACGTAGCCGCTTAGGACGAGGAAAAAATTCCCTCTCGCATGAACGGCCAAACTTGAGTAAATTTCATTCGTGGATGAATTTGGGCTCGAAGGTTTTGAACTGCAGAGTCCTCTGATAACGATGCAATTTGCGACCAGCGGACGCATTCAGCAACTTTGGGTCACCGATCCGGGCGTTCCGGAAGGAGCCGAGTTTCAGTTTGTTTCTGGCCCAATGCTTGTGGGTGAAGAATCGATCGATGAGTACTTCCCGGGCACGATTCTTCTTGGCGCTCGAACCGATCCTGAGGAACCGTGGATCCTTAGCCGAAACCGAGGGGCAACTGTCGCCCGAGACCCGGAAGAGCCCAACGTCATTGAATTCGAATACGATTTTCCGCTTATCCACGAGCTTCGGGTTCTTGGGAAGTTCTGCGAAAATCTAACGTCACCCCTGCCGCATGTCACGTGGGACATAACCATTCGCAATCGATCGCGCCAGAGTGTGGAAATCGGCGAGCTAGGGTTCCCACTTGCCCTTGCAACCGTTCTTGAGGGCTACGACCGAACCGATCAGGGCATGCGTGAAATGTTTAGTGAGCGCGTTTACGTTCACAAACAAATCGCCGGAGCGGCCTCTTACGTAGCGGCTCAAAGGATGAATGGGCGACCGCCGGGGCTAGTGATTTTCCCGGGTGAGGGTACGCAGTGGGAGTTTTATAACCACGTCCAAACTAGTCTGGCGACTCCGTTCAACTGGGAGGGCGTGCCCGTGGTTTATGCGCACTCTCGGGCAACCGTTGAACGGGAGGGCTGGGCCGAATGGTTCAACGGGCACTCGAGCCTGGTCATGGAACCCGGCGAAGAGCGGTCCTACCAAATCCGCTTTGCGACCTTGGATCGCGAGCGACCAGATAACATTGCGATCGCGACCTCTTCCTGCTCTCATCCGACCATCAGACTATTGCCATCCGCGGTTGTGCCTCGCGAGGTTGGAATCGCCGTCGAAGTGACCGGCGCGACCCCCACTCGATTCTTCACCGATTCGGAAATGGCAGATCTGGAATCGGATTCAGACGACGAGGGTGGATTCTGCTTTGTTCGCCCGACCGAAACTGGAGCGGTCAAACTATCCTTCGAAGATACGGAGGGTCGAGAGAGCTACGCTCATCTCCTCTTCATCGATCCGATCGACAAGCTGATTCAGGCTCGCGCCGAGTACATCCTGACTCACCAAGTAACCGCCGCCAGCGAGAATCTAGGTTATGCCATTCTTCCGGCCGATAACCGAACCGGTGAGGCGATTCGTGATCTGGAGGTGTTCCAGACGCCGTTTGGCATTGAAAGCAGTCTTGCCGACGCCCTCTTTTTGGCGGAAAAGAACACGATCTACCCGGTAGCGGACGAAGTAGAAGCTCTGAAGAAGTACGTCACCCATTTCATCCAAAAGCGATTTCAGAATCCCGGGACGTACGAGTTTGGGATCAACCTCAACGACAGCCGATCGGTGGCCACAAACTCGAGCCGCGCAAGCGTGTACTCCATCGCAGCCGGACTCTATCACTCGCTTTCAAGGGTCGCGTGGCTTAGCGGCGATTCGGACGAGCGAAACCACTGGCTGAAAATGGCAGTCCGAACCGTATCGGCGATGTTTCGGTACGCGAACCCGGCAACCACTGCCGGGGCGGGTCTGCCGCTCGTTTCCGAATGGCCCGCTATCATCAACGACCTCACCGAAAGTGGGCTTGACGCCGACGCTCAGACCATGCTCGGCCACTTCTACGCCCGGGTTGAAGGCATGGGCAAACGTCGGTACCCGTTCTTTGCCGGACGATCATTCTCGCCGAAAACCTTCGACGAAGCCTCCTTCTCGGCATATGTTCGGGGCGATTACGAAGACATGGATCGCATGTTGCGGATGTCGGTTGTCGCGAGATCTATGGCCGCCTGTTGGTGGTGGTACGGGTCGGAGAAGCGATTCTTTGAGGACGCTGAGCTGAATCACCCGGTCGCGGTTGATCGCGGTGAACTGACACTGGCCCCTTCCAGTGTGGCGAACGCCCAACTGATGTTCAGACTCTTGGACCGTGACTACCATCGCCTGCCTGAAATGCAATTACGGTCAGCATTTGGAGCGATGCTCTCTATTTGGGCGCTTGTCCGGTCCGATGGGGCCAGCGCGATGGGATATTGCCCGGATTCCGCGAGCAAGCAGCACGGAATAGCGTGGACAACCGGCGACGTGGGTCTTGGATTGTTCAGCTACCTTCGCAACGCTTCGAGCTACGTTTTGCCCACACCGGGGCAAGGCGTTGTGGCTTACGGATGTCACTTTGAAGTGAAGGAACAACGGGGTAAGGAGCTTCTCACGGTGACGCCCTGGGATGGAGTTGGGCGGAGAGTTGCGATTCGACACCTCGGCTTTTCGGTCTCCGTTCACGGTGCGACCCTTACCTCCGTACAGATATCGACCGATAAAAGATCGGCAAGCGTTACGCTCGCCAACCAGAACTCGCGAGCGCAGATTGTGGAACTCCACGTGGAAGGCATGTGGGGTCAAACTGTCACTCTCGGATCGAAATCGGTGACCCAAGACGGGCCTGGAGTGGACTTTACGTTCACGCTTGACCCGAAAGAGTCGAGAACCTTACAACTTAAAGCAAAATAGAGCTATGCCTGCCCACGCAATGCCCGAATGGTGGATTGTCCTTTCCGGACTCTTCCTTGTAGTCAACTCCGCCTTCTTTGTGGTGCTTATCGTGGTGCTGCTGAAGCTTCTCGAAACAGCGAAGGAAATGAAGCCCAAGATCGACCTGCTTACTCAGCGCGTCGATACGATCACGGTTAAGGTTGACAGTATCGCTACCTCGCTTGAATCGACCGTTAAAATGGTCGGTGAAAAGGCGGGAACCGTCGCGGGGTCCGCCGAACTGGTGGCCCTGTCCGCAGGTCGTAATGCGGGAACCCTCGGCCCGATCCTCGCCTATGCCGGAGCCGCTTTTAAGATCTTCCAGATGATCCAGCATTTCCGCAAGGGCCAGCCAAAGATCAAAAAGTAGAGGCTCCTCTACTTCTTTTTCTTCTTAGGAGCGGTGAGGACCTGCTCTGCCGCTCGTTGAGCCCAGCTTACGAGCGGGTCAGCCGCTGCAAATTCGCTTTTTAGCCATTTGTCTGGCACCTTTACGTAAGATTTGCTCGGAGGATCGGTTGGCTCGTACCGCACAGGCTCCGCGCCTTCGATTCCGCAAAGCTCGTCGTAGAGCGCCCCTTTGACCTTCATTCCGACACCTTGATCATAGAGCGTGAGAAAGGGATTGCCGTCCAGATAGGCCATGATTCCGCCGAACATCGCTCGAAACGTGAGGGGTGCAGACAAAAAAGGCTGCAATCCTTCAACGATGAGTTGGAGGTCTTTTGGGTTCAATTCTTGAGCTGATGACGGCATGACTAGACCATATCCCTTTGGTCAAACATGGGAAAGGGGTTGACAAGTGCCCTCAAACTCGGGATAATTTACTTTCGTATCGCGGGGTGGAGCAGTCTGGCAGCTCGTCGGGCTCATAACCCGGAGGTCGCAGGTTCAAATCCTGCCCCCGCACCCAAGTCTCTTCATCTGCTCCCAAGAGATTTAGCTGCTCTTCAGCACCGCTTTGGTCAGTAAGATCAGTTTGCTAAGGTCGGTTTTGACCTCGTGCTCCCAGAACACCAGCACCGTCCAACCCTGCGACTCCAGGCTCATCCGGTTTCGATCATCCCGATCCTTATTTGCCTGAACCTTATCGCTCCAGTAATCGGCGCGAGTAGTCGGCTTGAGGTTCTTTCTCTCTGAGCATGTCGTGCATCCGTGCCAGAAGCAGCCATGAAGAAAGACAGCGACCTTTCGCCCAATCCAGGCGACATCCGGCCGACCGGGCAGGGTCCTGACGTTCACCCGGTAACCGAGCAGACCCGCGGCGCGCAGCGCTTTTCGAAACTCGAGTTCCAACCGGTTGTCCTTTCCTCGGTTAGACTTCATGCTGCGCTTAACCGCTTCGCTCACGCCAGCGAAATCGGGCCTAACCGCCCTTTCGCTGCCTTTCTTGGCAACATAGTGAACTTGTGACTCGGGTTGAGCGTTCAATAACAAAATCCTATTCGATTTATCGATGCAATCTGGCGATATCCATGAGAAAAAACGTTCCGCATCTTCGAGCTTTACTGATGTTGCTCGCTCTATCAGCCACAGGCGTCGTTTATGCGGAACCTGCCTTTCTCTCAACGCTCAAAGACACGTATCGTTGGCCTGCCGGGACTGATGCAGAGAAGGCAAACTGCAACGTTTGCCACGCAGGCCCCCCCAAGAGAAACGACTTTGGTCGTGCAGTGGAGGACTCTTGGGAGAGGATCGGGGGAGATACGCTCACAGTCGCTACGATAGAGGCCATTCAAAACGAGGACACAGACGGCGACGGATACACGAATGCCGAGGAACTCCGGCAAGGATTCCTACCCGCAGATTCTTCAAGTACGCCAAAGGGCGTGCCAAGACCTCCTATCGGTTCCGAATCGGGTGGCCCAAAAGAGAACGCTCCCAAACCAGGCGGCACGAAAGGTGAGTCTGAGCTCGTGCCAAAGCACTCGTTCCACCCCGCATTCGTGCACTTTCCTGTTGCTTTGTTGCTCGTAGGATTTGCTCTGGACTTGTTCGGGCGAAAAAAGGATAACAGTGCAATGGCAAAGGCGGGTTGGTACAACGTCTCAATCGGCTTACTGGCACTGATCCCGACCACCGTCACCGGCATCGCGGCGATGCTTCGGTTAGGGTTCCCAATTCAAGGTTCGATGCTGATTCACCTCGTCGGTGGCATCGCATCAATCCTCTTCTCCGGGGCAAGTTGGACCCTGATGAACCGTGCGGAACGACCAAAATCGTATCCTCTTTTCGCGATCTTAGCGATCTTGGCGGTAGCCGTTACGGGCCATTTTGGTGCAGAAATGGTGTTCGGATCGGGAGGTTAGGGTAAGGTCGAATCAAGTCCAAGTGCAGTCCAATAGCAACAAGGGCTACGCCGGCAATGGCGCCGGCGGATAACTCCCCTCTCGATACCTAACTCCGCAAGGAAGTAAAAGCGACGGCAGCGACCAAGTGAGCCGTCCAGGCGATGGTCCGGGGCAGGTTCGTGACGATCAACTTCTGAACGGTTTTTTCGTCGTATCCCTTGCTGAGCGTTTGGTGAAGTAGCGAACTCACGCCGAACGTCCAGCCAATCGCAAATAGCGCGCTTGCGAGTCCGGCCCAAGATAGCGCCACCGCTAATCCCTTCCCCGGGTTCGACATCAGCATCGCGGCACTGATCAGCTCAACCGCCATCGCGGGCAAGACAATAACCCCGGTTCGGCTCGCATGGTCTCGGTGAAATTTCTGCCAGCGATTTACGGGAATCAGGTGGAACATTGGGTAGTGCACAAGTTGGACATACCAACCGATTGCGCACATTACTCCGCTGCCGGCAATGGCGCCCGCTTCCCAAACCGCTGTTCCCACTTCTCCTATTTTACGGAACCTACCCGGGGCGAATCTCAGGGTTGGAGCCAAGGTCGGTACACTTTCCATCGTGACCAAAACGATCAACGGCGCCATCGTTGCCTACTCGCTCATGGTGATCGGAATGGGTGTGCAGGCATTCTTCTTTCCCAGTGAAGGAAAGCAACCTTCTCCACAATCTCTCGTCGCAAGTTCAGCGATCGGCCTCCTTATGCTTGGTTCTCTGGGCCTCTGGACGAAGAATCCTCGAGCGGGTCGAATCATGTCCCTTGTGCTTGCCCTCGCCGCTTTCGGACGGTTCATCGGGGTTTACATGAAAGACAAGACGATTTACCCGGCAGGAGTAGTGGTCCTCACTAGCTTGATCCTCATCGGCTTGCTCGGGTTCGGACACATGGCCGCCGCAAAGGCGAAGAAGCAAGAAGCCCAAGGCTGATCACGCCAGTTTAGGCGGGACCGGCAGGTTCGGGCACGGGCGAGGGATGATCTTCCTCGCCCGTTTTCTTTTTGCCCCTCTCCCCAAATCCGACCACGAGCGCAAGCACGATAATCACCGTGCCCCAGAGCATCTCCCATCGAAGTGGCTCATTGTTCAGGTAGGCCAGGACGGCCGAAATGGGTGGCTGAACAGGAAGGGCGAGCACCATCAACGACAGCGGGGCTCGCTCTACCAGGACGTACCATGCCGAGAAGGTGATCAGTCCGCAGACGATGACAAGGTACACGAGGGTTCCAATCGCGGCCATGTCCGGCGTGCGTACCACCTCGAGCGAAGGCACCAAGCTCGGAGCCACCCACATCACGGGGACCGCTCCCAACAACTGAAACCACAGGATGGCAATTCCAGAAGATTCTCTCGCCAACTTCGTGGCAAAGGCTCCACCAAGACACTCAATAAACACCCCGGAGAAGAACATGAGGTTGCCGACCGCGTTCGAAGTCAGGTTTGGAGCTTTGAATCCGTAGCTCACCACGTACGCTCCAGACATCGCTAAGACCAACGCCCAAACCCGGCGCTTCGTGATGGTCTCTTTGAGTACGACAAACGACAGCAAGGTCGTCCAAAGCGGGGCTGTCGTGAGCAGAACCGTACCGTCGATGCTCGTGGTGAGCTTCATCGACGTGTAGTAGAGAATGTGGGCAGGTGCAAAGAGCAAGGCCCCGATCACCATCGCCCAAACCGCCGATTTCACCGGCGGCATTTTTGCGCCCGTTAACTTGCGAAACGGGGCGACCGTCGCCAAAAGCAGGCCGAGGAGAATGACGTGCGTTGTCCAACGCACCTGTCCGAGAGCAACCCCACTGAGTCCATGCTCGCCCGCAATCTTCACGAGGACATTAACCGGTGCCCACAAAAGGTTCAGCCCGGCGAGCATCCAAAAGAGGGAACGTGTATTGATGGTGGAGGTCGTCACGCGAACGGATAGATTGGCATACCGCGAACGATTCCGGCGTAAAAGTTTCCGTTAGAATCTTGGACCTTAACCGTATTGCCATATTCAAACGAGTCGTTTCTTAACACGGTGCCCAGGTAAACGGTTTGAGAATTGACGCGGATACAAGAGTTGATATCGGCGGTCAGAAAATCGGTTCCCTCCAAGGTAGCTGTTGAGTCCTCGGGTGTAGAAACTTCGATTTGAACCCAAGTTTTGTTGGTACGCCCACGACTGTGGATGCGCTGCAAAACCTCTTGGCCCATATAACAGCCCTTCGAATAGTGCACGAATCGAGCATCAAAGTCCGGACCCAACTCTGGTGGGAGCGTCTTGGCATGGGTATCGAGCCCAAACCGGGGAGTACCGGAAAGAACAAGGAGGCTCGTAACCGTATCTTCGGAAACCAGCGAAAGGTCTGAGATTCTTGATTGGGGAACAAGCTGAAGATGCACGCCCTCAACCGCGATCATGGAAGTCGGCCACTTTCGTTCGCTCAGAACTGGAAAGTTGAGCATTGCGAGAATGGGAACGGACTCAAGCTTTTCAAGCTCAACTTCCTCAAGAATGACCATCCGCTCGACGCGGGAAAGGATCTCCGCTTCGCCCTCTCCGGGCGCCAGAAGAAAGAGTTTGTCATCCGCCTTTGCCATGGCGAACAGAGCCGTCAACTGCCCGGTTGCCGAGCAAAGGCAAGATTCAACAAGACCGTCTCCGCTCGCCAGAGATCGAAGATCGTTGGTGGCTTGTCCCTGGAACCAGTCCAACGCGTCTGCGCCCGTCACTCGATAGACCACCCAGCCTTCAAGCAGAGCCGCTGCTTTTCCGGCTCTCAATGCCTCGAATTCCGATTTCTCTAGGCTTAGCGTCTTTAACTCTTCGACCATGGCTCCCCTTGTCCTCAGCATATACGACGCTGAAAGTCGAGTCATTCGTCCCAGTTCTTCAAGCGCGCTTCAGGTTGTTCGCTAAAATAGATTCAATGGCCCTCTGGTTGATCGGACTTGCGGCTGGCGTCTTCGTGATAGGTGGGTCAGAGGTTCGACGCTTTGAAAGAGACGCGGCAAGAGACATCGCTTCCCTCCTCCAAAGTTCGGAGAGCACCCAACAGCCTGAAGTGAAGGTTTCGGCCTCGTACCCGGGTCTGTTGAGTCCCGCCTTTGGAGAGGTCGATACGGCTTCGATAGTCGCCTCTGGGTTCTCAACCCAGGGCCTTCCCTTTTTCACCGAGCCGAACCGATCCAAGGCGGGCCGTATCGATTTTTTGAACCTTTCGCTTCGTAACTTTTCCCTGCGCGGGCTTCGTGTGGAGCGATTGGAAGCAAGAATTCCCAACTGCCGCTTCGATCTTGCTTATGCCCAGCGTAAACGTAAAATTCGGCTGAGCAAATCCGGCGTAGGCGAGGGCAGAGTTGAAATCTTGCTGAGCGACCTCGAGAAGTTCATCCCGATGAAGTTCGTCGAAATCGTCCGCTGCTCCGCAAAGGTCGCCGGAAACAAGCTCTCCATTGAAGGCGATGGCAAGTTCCTTCTGCTGGAAGGTCGGTTCTCTGTCTCCGGTGAGATCGCATGGAGCGGGACCAAGATTTTGCTGAAGGCGGCAAAGATCACTTTTGACGGCAAACCGATGGATCCAATCTCAGAGGAAGGGCTGCTCCAGGTTCTCAACCCGGTGATCGATCTTGACGCAGATCTTGGCTTGTACGATGCGGTTGAACTCACGCAGGTTGACCTGCTGCCTGATCGAATCGTCGCGACCGGAAAGACCAAAATTCCTGACTTGCCCACGAACGATGCCAAAGCCGGTGCGGAGCGCCTGGTCCCTTCGCTGATGCGATTTGAAGGTCGTTAGGCCGCTTAAGAGACCGTTACCAAGGCGAGATCACTTCTGCGTGAATACACGCGGTCTTTCACGCGAGACCACTCTTTAGACGCCAATTTGGGGTCAGCGTCAACTATCTTCATCGCCGCCTGGCGAGACTGCTCGAGTAGAACGGCGTCGCGAACGAGATCGGCGACCTTAAAGTCGAGCGACCCACTCTGCTCGGTGCCCGCTAGGTTGCCTGGTCCACGCAGACGAAGGTCGGCTTCGGCGATTTTGAAACCATCGGTGGTCTTTCACGCGAGACCA
>CAZAVC010000028.1:0-11508 GCA_964488265.1 uncultured Fimbriimonas sp. | reverse complement strand
GGCTTAACTGCCAGCGCCATACCGCCGTGGGCGTAGTGAGGAGATCGGATAGAACCTTGTCGGGCATTACCGGTCTTCTTCTGCTTGTACGGCTTTCGACCACCACCACGAACCTCGCTTCGGGTCTTCGCGCTTTGCGTACCCTGTCGCTTGTTGGCCTCTTCAGCAACAACCGTTCGGTGAATCGTTGTGTGCGATGCGGCTGCCTCGGCGAGCTTCGCGGAAATATCGCGAGTCCCGACCTTCTTGCCGTCTTTTCCTTTAATTTCGATAGATGCCATCGCCCTTAGCCTTTCACCTTGTTGATGATCACAGGTGCACCGTTAGGACCGGGGACGCTACCGTCGATGAGCAGAAGATTTCGCTCCACATCAACCTTAACGACCTTGAGACCCTTCTGCGTAACTTGATCGTTACCCATTCGGCCCGGCTTTCGAACACCTTTGAAAACACGCTGCGGACCCGTCGCACCACTGGAAAGCGGTCGTCGGTGGGTCATGTAACCGTGGGTCATGTGCTGACCGCGGAAGTGATAGCGCTTAACGCCACCCTGGAAACCGCGACCCTTCGACTTGCCCGTAACGGTCACAACTTCACCCTCAGCGAAGATCTCCACATTGATCTCCTGCCCAAGCTCGAAGCCCGAAGCAGCATCAACGCGGAACTCCTTGAGAGTGCGCAAGTTCTTCCCTACGCCCGCCTTCTTCAGGTGGCCGTGCTTGGGAAACGTCAAATTTTTGTCAGAGATTTCTCCGTAACCTACTTGGATTGCGGTGTAACCGTCGTTGTCATCCGTTTTGATCTGGGTGACAAATACCGGCCCCGCTTCCACGACGGTTACAGGCACCATCTTGCCCTCTTCAGTGAAGAGGTGCGTCATACCTATTTTTCGTCCGAGAATGCCTGGAAGCATTGATTCCTCCTAAATTGCAGCTTCTAAATCGCAATTCGAACCGTCAAAAAGAATGTCGCCCTCGCTCGGGAACGGGACATTCGGCTCAATTGCTAAGAAGCCGCTGCAGCGACACGCGAACGTGCCGACACGCAATCGTTAGTTATACCCAACGTTATCCACCCTTCGCTACACGCTGCCTAAAGGTTCAGCCTCACCGGTTTGAGGGTTCCGCCTATCGGTCAATCAACCTTACTGGTCAATAAAGCGTGCGCGGAGTTCTGGAGTGGGAATCATGCAAGACTCGGACTTGCCGAACATACGATATCGATTTCTGGCAATCATGCCGTAGACCGCGTTTCTAAAGCCCTTTGGGAAAATGAGGAGCGCTTTTGCGACTGCGTAAATCCCACCGAGGTCGGAGATGGCTCGAAGCGCCGCATCCGATCGATCGTACGCGACTCCGTTTCGAATGTAGACAAACGAATCAAGCAACTTCCCGGACCAGCCCGCTTGCTCCAGCAAAGCTTGACTCACGGGCGATTGAAGGGGTCCGAACTTGAAAAGCGCCAAACTGTCCCGCTTGATGACCCACTGGACAAATCCGTTGCATAGGTTGCAGACGCCATCGAACAAAAGCACTCTGCTTCCGGTTTCGGAACCTTCCTTGACGGTCTCACTGGCGGCGTGATTCAACAACTAAGTTCTACCCTTCCTTAACTTTCAAAACGATTTGAAAGTAGGTTTCGTGCCAAGAACGGCGAGAACTTCGGCAAGTTCGACAGATACAATCCCCCCGTCAATGTCAAACCTCATTCGCCGAGCGAAGCCAACAGACGACGTCCAGGTCCAGACGTGCATCAAAGCCGTCTACGACGAATACGGGTTTGGGTGGTTCCCGGAGAGCTACCATCTCGATCTTTACACATTCGAGTCCAGCTACTTTTGCGACGGGCACTCTTTCTGGGTTGCAGAATCGCCGGACGGTCAGGTGGTTGGCACGATCGCCCTCGTAAAGCACCCCTCTATTCCTATCGAAGATGCAGCAGAGGACGGCGTTGCGGAAGTGGATGGCGTGCGTCGTGTTGCAGGCACGGACTGCTCGGTCGAACGGCTTTACGTCCATCCAGACGCCCGAAGACAAGGGATCGCCCGCGCTCTCATGGACGCGATTCTCGCGGAGGCAAAGGAGTGGGGTTGTACCGGCATGGAGGTTTGGAGCGACAAGAAGTTCTTCGGCGCCCATGCTCTCTATCAGGGGATGGGAGCCGAGCCCGTCGGCGATCGTCTCTGTCACGACCCAGACCAGTCTCCCGAGTGGGGATTCCGGCTTCCCGTTTGATCTCATTGAAAGCAAAACACCCCTCAGCAAAAAGCTGGAAGGTGTTTCTTTTTTTAGGTCGAGCGGTTAGCCGCCGTTCTTGCCACCCTTACCGGGCTTGCCCTTTCCTGCGCCGCCTTTACCAGGTCCACCTGCGCCAGGACCACCCGCGCCAGGACCGCCTTGTCGGTTGCCCCATTGCTCTCGCATCTTCTTGCGAGCAGCTTCCATTTCCTTCTTGTACTGGGCTTGCTGCGGTGCGGTGAGAATCTTCTCAAGGCCATCGTTGTAGCCCTTCATCATGCTTCTGAACTCTTCGCGCATCTTGGATCGGTCGCCACCCTTTTGACCCTTCTCCATCAGCTCCTTCATTTTCTTTCCGGTTTGCTCTTTAAGGTTCTTGACCTGCTTCTTTTGATCACCGGATAGATTCAGCTTTGCCAGGATCGGCTCGTCCATTTGCATGGGGTTCATGCGCATTCGACCGCCCTGTGGTCCGCCTTGTCGACCGCCAGGTCCGCCGGGGCCGCCTTGCTTTTGTCCACCTGCGGGGCCTGCGCCCTGAGCGAATGCCGAGGTCACAAGGGTCATGCCCATTACAGCGGCGATGATGATGGAAATGGTTTTCTTCATGTTTGTTTCTCCGTTTAGACCCCGAACTGTTTGGTCAGAGGTCGTTCCTGCGAATCTTCCTAAGCAGGAACGGAAAGAAATCTATGAAGTTCAATGGTTTTAACGCAGTGAGGTGGTTTGGGTCTTATGGACCAGTTCCACGATTGCCGGATGCTCGGCTTCCATGAAGTCGGCGGGAGTTCCGTCAAAAACCAGCTCCCCAGCGTGTAGAAAAGCAACCCGAGCCGCCACCCTTCGAACGCTCGATAAGTCGTGGCTCACTAGCAAGGAAGTGACACCGAGCGTCTCGCAGAGCTCGAACATGAGCTCATCGATCTGATACGTCGTGATGGGATCTAAGCCCGTCGTCGGCTCATCGTAGAGCATCACGTCTGGGTTGAGGGCCAATGCTCGGGCGATTCCCACCCGCTTTCTCATGCCACCGGATAGTTCGCTTGGATAGAGCTTCTCTGCATTGGAAAGCCCCAACCTACTGAGGGTGTCGCGAACAAGGTCCCTTTGACCTTTCGGGGCCAGCTTGGTGTGGCGCTTGACACCGAACAGAATGTTCTCTTCGACCGTTAGGTAATCGAACAATGCGGCGCTTTGGAATACCATCCCCATGTGCCGCCGTGCCTCTTCGGGGTTAGCAAGAACGTCTACCCCAGCCAGTTCAATTTGACCTGATTCCGGCACGATGAGTCCGGCGATACATCGCAGAAGCGTTGTTTTGCCACCGCCGCTGCTTCCCATGACCGCAACGATCTCTCCCTTTGCCACATGAAGCGAGACTCCCTTGAGGACAACCTTCTCCCCAAATTGCTTCGAAATGTTCTTGGCTTCGATCATGCCCGCGTCGATCTCCGGTAGTCGTTAGGAGAGACGCCGAACCGATGGGCAAAGGCGCGGCTAAAGTGAGACAGGCCGTGAAACCCAACCGAATGCGCCACTTCACTGACGGAAAGAGTTCCACCCGCCAATAAAGCTCTCGCCTTTTCCAACCTCACCGACATCAGATACTTGTGGAAAGGTTGTCCGGTTGATTGCTTGAACAGGAATCGGAAGTGCGAAGTCGACAACCCAACTTGAGCCGCCAGTGTGTCGTCAGCAAGTTCAGCCGCAAAGTTTCGGTCGATATGCGCCAATGCCCGGTCGATGATTCTCGCCGAACCGTCGGTGCTGTGGCTCAACAGATCCCCCGCCAGCTCATAGAGGATGCCTTTGCAAGCGATCAACACACTTTCGATGGATCCGCACCGATCAAACTCTCGTGCCGCCTCCAACTGAATCCGGTGGATCGACCTCGAACCACCCGTCTCGAGCAATCCTGCCGTAACAACCGCCAAAAAGGTGAGGGCCTCGCCGCGAGCTTCGTCGAGGTCGGTCGTGATAGATAGAGACCGTTCGAACTGTTCAAGCGCTTTTTCAAAGCGCACATGATCCCGTACGCGAACGATTGCGGCGACTTCATGAAGGGGGATTCCTCCACCCATCGAGTGGAACGGGCACCGCACCGTTGCCCGAGCCTGAAGAAGAGCTTGAGTGAGGGCAAACACGGCCGGACTGCCTGAATCCGCAAACACCACTCGGTCGACGTTCGTTGTCGCCGGAACATCGATTGCGATCCAATCGCAGCGATGTTTGGCACCGTTTGATTCCAAGAGACCCACCGGCTGGACCTCTACGCCATCGCCAAGAGACTCGGCGCGAAACTCACGATCGGAGGTCACGGCGTAATGACTTCCCTGCACCAGATCGATCTGGTGAACCTTTTTCTCACCGAGATAAAGGTGGATCGAGGCTCCAATCGTTCCCTTAGACTCCTCGTCGGCATAGAGGCCAAAAGCCCCTACAAGGTGGATTCGCTCAAGGAGAGACCCTGCAGGAGCGCAAACCGTGAACGAATCTCCCTGATCGCGCCGAATCGTTCCCCCGATCGGGGGATGGCTTAGCCAAAGGGGCCCGTCGGTGACTCGAAAAGGCAACTCACCTTTTTCAAGAAACCGAAAGTCACGCCCCGATTGCGGCAGGTCTGCCTGCAAGTAAACCGGGGCACCACCGTAGTCCATGACTCTTACTACGACTACTTTGCGAGTTCAACCGTTCGGTGAGGCAAGTGTCCAAAGAGAGACTCTTTCATGCCTTTCACGCGCGGGCTGATCAGTTCTGCGTCTCGTTGGAAGTAAATCGGAACAAACGGAGCATCATCCAGCACGATATCCTCGGCTTCGGCATACAGCTTGAGTCTCTTTTCGGCATCCAGAATGGAGTCCGCTTCTGCACAGAGAGCATCGTATTTCGCATTCACGTACTCGATCTTGTTCTCCGGACCATAGCTTGCAAGCAGGGTCGACAGGAAGTTCTCCGCGTCGAGATAGTCTGCCGCCCAGCGCATGTGGAAAAGAGGCATTTCTTTCTTGGTGTGAAGGTTCAAGTACTGACCCCACTCCATTTTCTTAAGCGAGATCTTGACGCCGAGGTTTTGACCCCACTGCTGTTGAACGGATTGGGCGACCAATTCCACATCCGGCCGACCGTCTCGGAATGACATTTCGACCGTCGGGAAGCCCTTCCCGCCTGGGAAGCCCGCCTCTGCTAGCAATGCCTTCGCTTTTTCGATATTGAAGGCGAGCACCTTGGCATTCTCTCGGTGACCAAAGACACCCGGAGGAACAATGCCGTCTGCTCGCTTGTTCACACCGCCGAGCACTTCGTTCACGATCTTGTCTCGGTCGATCGCCATGGCGAGCGCTTGTCGGACCTTCTTGTTTTGGAACGCAGGCACCATCTTGCAGTGGAAGCCGATGTACCACATGGAAGGCCGATCAAAGAACTTCAAGTCGTTCTTGAGGGCGGAATCTTCTTGGACGGCCTTTACGTTTTGTCGCTCAAGTTGAACCAGGTCGACTTGACCGTTCTTATACATGTTGAGGCGCGTCTGTGAATCCAAAACGACGGGTCGTTCGATTCGATCGACACTTGGCGCGCCGCCGTGGTAGTCCTTGTTCGCCACGAGGTTGATCTGTTGTTCGACCTTTACGCTCTCAAATTTGAACGGCCCCGTACCTGCCATTTGCGAGACATCGTTGATATCCGCAAGCGGATCCTTGATGACGTCTTTGTCATAGACAAAGAAGACTGGATAGGTGAGCTTGCCTAGGAAGTAAGGGCGAGACTTATCGATCTTCACTTCGAGTGTGTAGTCATCGATAACCTTTACGCCCGTGACTTCCTTTGCTTTGTCCGCCAATCGCTCTTTAACTCCGATCACATCGCTCAGATAGGTCGCAGCGGTCGGAGAAGTGAACTTTGGATTGCAGGCTCGCTCGACGCACCACTTGAAGTCTTGAGCTTTTACCTCTCGACCCGTCGAGAACTTGACTCCCTTCTTAAGGCTGAAAACATAAGTCTTGCCGTCGTTTTTGATCTCCCACTTTTCAGCAAGGTTCGGCACGACCTCGTTCGTCTCGGACCACTGCACGAGGCCCTCGTAAACCTGCTGAACGACGTCGATGGTATCGCCGTCTTGCACCTTTGCCGGATCAAGCGAGGTTGGGACCGTCACGATCGGATATCGGAAGACGTTCCCAGCATCGGAACCGGCCCGTTTAGAGAAGCCACCCCCGCCGCCTGATCCACAACCAACGAGCAAAACCGAAGCAACGACTGCTCCAAGAGATAGAGAAACAAACGACCGGAAGCGCATGTTAACTCGCAGTTTACACGTGCGTGAAATCAAGAGTGGGGTCCATGCGGGAACCACCAAAGATCATTCGGAAAGTGAGCCTTCCCCCAAACGATCTAGCAGAGCGGTGTTTGCGGGGAGCGCAGATTCAGCGATCGATCGCCAGAAGGGGAATAGAGTGGTAAGTGTCGCCTCACAAAAGCGTAAATTTTGCGGTGCCGACTCTTTGCCAAGGAGCGCGGTTATGTTAAGCAACACTTCAAACCGCGTTTGAAATCGATCCGGGTAGAGATCGGCTTTGTCCCAGCAGAGGTATCCCCCCGCACGGGGAGAAACCCAAGGGTTCGCTTCTTCAACTTTAACCCCGGTGAGCACGCACTCCTCGAAACTGGGCATAAAGCCGATGGCATCAAGGAGCATCACCTGCCCCCAAACGAGCGCTACCAACGGTTTCGAATGGACCTCGATCTCCGAGATCACTTCGATTAGCAGGGAAAAGATCTGTTCGTCCGGTTGTTCCCACGGGACCACTCCTGAAACCAGCTCCGCATAGGCGAGTGCGTAAGAAAGGCGATCAAAGTCCACCCTTAAGCCAGGAAAGGAGCTGTGGGGCTGCGCTTGAGTGACAAATCGGCGCGCCTTACCTACTGCGATGTTCATTGTCGCCACGCTCAGTGGCTCGCTCACCCCGCGAAGACGCGAGCCGGAGTTTTTCGCTCCTTTAGCGATCACGTCGATTTTGCCAAGCTCAGAAGTAAGAAGGGTGAGGCGTCTATCCGCCTCACCCTGATCTCTTCGTCTCAGCACGATTGCTCGTACCGATTGTTCCATTTTCTTGTCTTAACCGCGTCCGAGCAGCTGCTGCTGGAAGAACTCGATCCAGATGAAGTACATCCGGTCAATGAGCAGCGTGAAACGCGTCATGACCGTCGAACCGAAGATCGCTCCAAATCCAATCATGAGCAGGTATCGACCCAGCATGTTGAACTTGATGATCGCCTTGTTCTTGACCTCGAAGCTGAACAGGAAGTAGCTGAGTACCGAAAGCAGCGTCACCACGTACAGAAGGTTGCTGATGGCCTGCGACGGATAGACGTTTACGGCAGAAGCATTTGCTGGCACCGTGAACGAGTCGAAGGCCGAAGGCACGATCGGCTTCATGGCACCCCGAATTTGGGGACCATAGGTGTTGAACCAAACCTGAACCTGCTGGCCAGACCAGAGACCCAGAATGATGCCAATGGGAATTCGGCTCATCCAGTTGTGCTTCTTGCTAAAGACGAAGTACGCCATCAGACCAAGAGGCACCAACAGAACATATGCCCACTGCCCGTCGACTGCCGGGGCTCCCTGTACGGAAGGGGTTCCCATCATCTTGTCGTACCAAGACGGCTTGAGAACCTCGGCCCAAAGAACGAAGATCGTCCAGCCGGTAGCAAGCCCTAGGAAGACGTGTTCGAAGAAACGATAGAACTTGTTCTCTTTGTAGAGAACGCTGTAAAGACCGACCGTCGCAAGAACGCCGAGCAGTGCTTTGATAAATGCGTACGACATAACTTAGCGACCACCCTTTTCTTTCTTGGCCATTACCATCCCGACGTTTCCAAGGATCACCATGATGATCATCAGAGCCATCGCGAAGTGGAGAGTTGGAAAATAGCGGGTGCCTTGACCAACATTGTCGTCTCCGGCGAATCCCTCAATAGGATCAGGATGCGAACTATCCCGGAAGGACGCCGATGGATCCACGTTGAGCCCTTTCTCCATCAGTTGCTCAAGATCAAAGGCGCCTTTCAATCCGTTGATGAATCCCACCAACTGCTTCGATTGGTAATAAACCTTCGTTTCCGGACCCATAACGCCCGTCACCGCAAAGGCAAGCTTGGACTTTCCATAAACCCGCTCAACGGTGAAGTTAGAAGTCTTGGAAGCGGTGACCACCAGGACCATTTGAAAGTCTTTGATGGAATCTACGCCTTTAAGAACCGGCGACTGGAAGACGTCCGTTGCTTCCTTCCCTACAGGGAAGTCTTTGCGCCCCTGTACCGTGGCTTTGAAGTCGTTCGCCAATCCGTTAATGGCAGCTTCCGCATTCGGGAAGAAGCCAAGAACCACGTAGTCTTCGAAACGCTTGTAAGGCGGCTGATTCTTCTTCCCTCGTTCGCGGTTGACTTCGGCAATCACGTCTAACGCAACTTGGGGAGCTTGTGGGTCGGCCGTTGAGTACAAGACGAACTTTTGACCCCTTCGCATGAACATGCGAAGGATGGACTTCATCTGACCCTTCGATTCACCGCGAGTACTGTTTGTCCAGTCAGAAGCCAGCAACACGGGGCGGCTGGGATCCAACGTCATTGTTTCTCGGAAGAAATCCTTTGAAGCTTGATCCGGATTGTTCGGCAGAGGAATCTGGAAGAACAACGGGATCGAAGTGCAAAGGATCAGAATCCCGTAGATCACGTTCTTTGGAAGCGTTTGGAGTTTGTTCGCGATGGACATTAGTTGCCACCTCCCTTCTCAAGTCCTAGCCAGATTCGCAGGCCCATCGCCAGAGCACCGATGCCTGTTCCCAGGGTGATACCGTTGATCGACGGGGTTTGGAGGTTGTCTCCGATGAAGTTGCGAATCGTTGTCAACTTGAAGTTCTCAAAGAAGTCGTTGGGGTTGTTCTGGACGATTCCACTGAAGAATCCATCCACCCGATCCGCCACCAGACCCATCAAACTCAAGATGACAAGCAGGGCGGTTGCCAACAAGATCGTTGCTTCCACCGATCTCACACGGAAGGCTCGGTAAGCCGCGCTGAGAATGAAGAAAGCGATAATGCTGAACATCGCCGCGTCCATTTGTTGAAGAAGTCCATCAAAGAGTAGGTCGCGCCCTCTGGTGAGAGGCCCCCACTTATCCGGGTTTTCAAGTTCTTGTGCGACCTTCGGGTCCAGTCTTAGGAAGTAGTCTCCGTAAGCAAAAAACGCCATCGCGACCATGCTCCCAAGCAAGACGATGCTGAAGAAAGCATCTTTGTGACCCTTGGCAATCCGCGTCAAATGGATCCGGAGCAGGCTGTAGACACCCAGGCCCAGCATGAAGCCGGAAATGATCTGCGTGAAGTTAACAACTACGCTAAACGAATCCTGCAGCCAGAAGCCAACGCCTTCAACAGCATTTGCCGGAATATCGTTTGGTTGCCGAGTGATCGGTTGCGGCCAAAGATAGAACAGGATGTAGAAAAGGCCCGAAAGGAACGTTCCACCAAAAACGAGGGATCGTCGCATTTGGGTCGGCACCTTTGTGAGGGCAAAGAGGAGACCCACACCAAGGAGGAGTCCAAAAAAGATCTTGCCCGTCAAGGCGCCAGACCCGGCTGGATCGCTCCAAAAGGCGAGCGGAAGGAGATTCTGCATTACTGTCCACCTCCAGCAGGCGCAGTCGCTGCAGGGTCAGCAGGCTTTTGCTCGCGCGTTACTTTGAACTTCTTCAATTCAGCTTTATCCTGTTCCCACAGTTTCAGGTATCCAGGCTCCGAAGGCTCTGCCCCAGCTTCACCCTTCGACATGAAGGGAGCGAAGGAAGCGGTCAGTAAGCCAATCACGATGCTAACAATCACCGAAAGCTTCACCCAGTCTTGCCCGGCAAGACTTCCGACCAAGATCGGCTGGCGGGTGAGGTACGCCGATGCGGCATAGAACTCATCACCGATGAGAACGTAGTCGCAAGCAGCGATAAAGAACGGCGTCTGCGTTGCTTCCGTCGAACTCGCGACCTGGATCGCTCCGATCGCGTTAGCCGTCTCCGCAAAGATCAGCGATTCGGCATAGAACGCTCCCATAAAGAACGTCGCCGCCGTTTGCTCTCGGTGGATCAAACCAGAAACACCTGCCGCAAAGGCAAACTGTCGGTCAGAGATGAATCGGACGGAGTCTGGATCGAATCGATCGGGCACACCCTCTTGCTGGTACACGTCTCGGATGAGTTCTTGACCAAGGGTGAGGACCGCAGCGTTATAGCAGCACAAAAGAATCGGGTTTGAGAATCGCGAAGCGACTCGCGCGACATACGTAAAGATGTTCAGTGCCTGCACCGCGATGGCATCCACGGTATCGCTGAGACCCGGCACCATCAAAACCGGCTTACCCATTTCGGTAGCCCGTCCAATGGCCTCGTCAATCGCATTCATACCAGCGATACGCCTGATGTACACGCCCTTGCTACTCTTTGCCCGACGGATATTGAACAGGATGAAACCGGCCATTAGTGCGGTGAAAAATATCCCGAACCAACCATTAGCCAAATACTGGCCACCGATGTACACCTGACCCACCCCGAGCATTGGGAGCAATCCCACGTTCCAAGATTCGATCATGATTTCTCCATTACCGACTTTTCCGGCGAATCTGCGTCCGACCCTTCGATCGGTTCCTCCAAACTCTCCGGAGACTCAAGAAGCGCTAACAGCCTCTCGATGTTCTCTCTCTTTGAAAAAAGCTGACTATATTCGTTAACTTTATCGAAGCCAAAGAATGGCACCAGAAAGGGTGCAAAGACAACTGCCCCAGAAGCTAACGTGTTCGCGATTGGCTTGTGCATCTCTAAAGCCATGATCGCGGGTGTCTCCATCTTTCTCCGTTTGATATCTCTCGCCGCTTGGCGAAGCAACTCGGTTTCCTTTTCGGGAGCTAATTCCTCACTCCAAAAATCCGACATCTGCCCCCACCCTTGCTTTGATTAAAGATAACGCTTGTTCCCGGTTCTGCGGAAGGGTCCGAATTCGAACCCCTCTGAATTCCGACCACTTCCCTTCCTCGGTTAAAGGCGAGAGACGAATCTCGGCTCCATTGAGTCGCACCAACTTTACATCTTCCCAGCGAATGCTGAACAAACTTAGCCCACACCGTCGAGTTGCCTCTTGTTTGCCCAATCGAAAGGTCGTGCCTAACCAAAACTCAGCCGTCGAGCCTAAAACGGCGGCCGTTCCGATCAGCCCGAGCAAGGGAGACT
>CAZAVC010000027.1:0-11740 GCA_964488265.1 uncultured Fimbriimonas sp. | reverse complement strand
GAAAAACTCGAATGGAAGTGTTCGACCGGTTCGTCGCGGAAGAAACGGATCGGTTTCCAATGGGCTTCTTCGTTCCGAAGAAGTTTTCGGAAGCACTCGCAAAGGTTAGGGTGCATGGGGTGACGATCGAGGAGATCGTTGAGTCACCGAAAGTCGTTTTTACCGAGGGGCTCAAAGTGTCCACCTGCCAGGTATTGCCGAAGTTTCAAGGGCACGAGATGATTCGCGTGAAAGGTGCTTGGGAGCGGATGCCGATTACCAACCCTGCCGAATACGTCCTTGTTCGAACTGCCCAGCCATTGGGCATTGTTGCGTTCGAACTTCTTCAACCGAACACGCCCGATAGTTTGACCGCTTGGAACTTCTTTGGAGCTAAGTTCGACGTTGGAGAGATGCACCCGGTGCTCCGAGCATTTGAGCTGGATGGAATTAGATCGCGGCGGTGGTTGGCGAAATAGGTCGGTTCGTGGGGATCACCGGATAAACTCCCGATGATTCTTTTTGGCTCCTGGATATCGTCAAATTTGAACCGGGAGAGACTTTAGGGCGAGGATGGATATGGGAATGGGTAGGTCAGTAAAAGTTGCAGGATTGGCGTGCTTAGTCGCCTTCGTTGCCGGTTGTGGTGGCGGAGGTACGGACGCAAAGCCCGCGTTCCGAAGCATGAAGATTGAGCCGAGCACCGTTCGTCTCGGTCTCAGCGGTATTAACACGTTCACCGCGGTTGTTGACGGCGGAAGGCAAAGCGTTCGTTGGCAGATTGTTGAACCGTCCGGCGGATCCATCGACAAAGAAGGGAAGTACGCCGCCCCTCGCAGGTCTGGAACGTACAAGGTTCGAGCTGAGGTGGCTGGAGATGCCTCTAAGTTTGCTGAGGCAACGGTGATCGTCGAGAGCAACTACGATGTTCAGATCACGAACTCGGGACCCCTAAACGTCGGGACCGACGGAACTCTCACGATGACAAGTCGAGTTGCCGGCGCAACAGATCAGCGCGTCACTTGGTCAGCAACCGGTGCCACCATTTCGGCAACGGGAGTTCTGACCGCCCCCGGAACAGTGGGTACCTGTACCGTCACTGCTACCAGCGTCGACGACCCTGCGAAGTCCAAGACGGTAACCGTGAACATCGTTCGTCCGGTAGAAATCAGCTCGCCTGCGACGGTTCCGCTCTCCATTCCTCGAAGCAAACTCACTTTTGGGGCGAAAGTGGTGGGCGTCAGCAGCACCAATGTCGATTGGTCTGCAACGGCGGGAACGATTAACACGTCCGGCGAATGGACGGCTCCCGATTCAACGGGCACCTTCACCATTACGGCGACCAGCAAAGCAGACGTAACAAAGACAGCATCGGTAAATGTTCAAGTCGTCGCGAATGTCCAAGTTCGCTACGTCATCGAGGGTAAGGGCGAGTTCGTCCTGGCGCTTCGGCCCGACAAAGCTCCGAACACCTGCGCCAATTTCGTCACCTTGGTCAACCGAGGCTTCTACGATGAAATCATCATGCACCGATACGAGCCGGGATTCGTGATCCAGTGGGGCGACCCGCTCACGAAGACGCTGCCTCTTACCGACCCGAGCATTGGAACCGGGGGACCGGGATACACGATCCCGTTTGAGGCAAATGATCTGCTCCATGGTCGACACGCCTTGGCAATGGCACGGGCAACGGGGCTTGACACCGCAGGATCCCAGGTCTACATCACTCTTGCTCCACAACCCTCGCTTGACGGCAACTACGTGGTCTTTGGTGACGTGGCATCCGGTGGGGACGTTGTGGACGCCTTGAGACGCGGTGACAAGATTCTCTCGGCTCGGGTTCAAGCCGTCCCGTAAATGATCCTAGCGGTCAGCGCGTTTGTTTTTGGGTCGCCGGTTCTTCATTGGCTGGCGTCCCGAAGCATCGTCCTGACTTATCACGATGTTCTTCCGGGAGACGGACCCAAAAAAGTTTGGTTCGACACCACTGAGAATGAACTGAAATCGCAACTTGTGCGATTGGAAGCGCTCGGGGCGACTTTCATCAGTGTCGAGACCTTGTACAAGGGTCTCACAGGTCAGGAAAGGCTCCCCGAGAAAGCCGTCCTGATCACCTTTGCTGACAACTACAAGGGATTTCTCGATTACGGGGTCCCGATCCTGGACGAGTTCAAAGTCCCTGCGGTGCAGTTCGTTCACACCGGATTTGTGGGTGCCCAGACGGGCCGACCCAAGTGCAGCTGGGCCGACCTGGTCTTACTAAGAGAAAGAGGATTTGACGTGGAAAGTCAAACGGTCTCGCATCCTGCCGACCTCCGGAAATTGTCCGCCCCGGCTCTGAGTAAGGAGTTTGTGAACAGCCGGCGAAGTCTGATCAAGAACCTAAAAAGCGCTCGATTTCTCGCCTATCCCAACGGGAAGTTCGACGATCGAGTTGCTCAGACAGCACAACAAGCCGGGTACCTGATGGCCTTCACCGAAGAATGCTGCCCGGCCGAACTTGCGCCGACCCTTTTCAAGGTCCCACGTTACGTCCACACGCGCCTCGAAGATGCGATCAAGGATGTGGGTTGGTGAGTCGGTTTCGTTGACCAAAGACCTTAAGACTCGCGGGCCGTTTTCCGATAACTAAAAGGAAACAGGGTTGGGAGATCCTTAAGTTTGTTGAATGATTTGTTTGATTCAAAGAAGCCGCCACACGGTTTCTGGATTTCTTCGGAAGCGATCTCGCTTCTAGAAGCGCACAATTGCCTTCCCCCGACGGGTGAGGCGCAGCCAAAACTTGGGGACTCTTCAGCAGCGTCGGTTCAGATCCTCAGTCTAAATGAGTTTGAGAAAGCCCGAGGCGAAGGGTGCTTGGGACCCGAAACCGGCACACTGATCGTTACAACTTCGGAAGAGGAAGCAATTGCCGCACTTTCGCATGGGGCGGATGATGCACTCCTGATCCCTGCGTCCCTGGCACTGGTCGAACTTGTCCTAAAACGACTTTCAGCCAAGGTGACCGAGCGTCGTGCACTTCTCGAAAAACTCACCGTAAACGAACGAGTCTCCGAGGAAATGTCGATCCTCAATGAGACTCTGCAGGTTGCTTCACGACGATTTCAGGATCTGTTCAACGGCCTCCCGGTAGCCTGCTTCACACTCGATAGGGACGGGTTCATCCAAGAATGGAATAGCCTTGCGACGAAGATTTTTGGGCTCCAACCTTGGGAGGCGTTCGGCTTTCCGGTTTGGGATGTCATGGATCCCGACGGAACTGGGTCCTGGTCGTACCAGCGAGTGAACGATCTCTTCATTGCTGAGGACGGATACGAGTTCGATTGGGCCTTTACGAAAAGTGATGGCGAAGACGTCTATCTTGCTTGCAAGGTGATTTGCCTTTGCGACTCAAGAGGAAACCGAGTGGCCGCCATTGCGGGCAGTGTTGATATCACCGCACGAGTTCTTGCCGAGCGAAAGGTTGAGCTAACCATGCTCGAACTGAAGAGTAAGAATGACGCCCTAGTATTGCATGAGCGCAAACTCCAGAAGGCGCTCAAGCAACTTGAAGAACTCGCGACAACGGACGGGCTTACGGGTTTGAGCAATCGTCGACAGTTCCAGAACTTCCTCGCCGAGGCCGTTAGCCGGTTCAACCGGAGTGGAAAAGTGTTCTCGTTGCTACTGTTCGACGTCGACCACTTCAAGCAGTTCAACGACGGTTTTGGTCACCAAGCGGGAGATCAGGTGCTTAAGAAGGTCGGATCGATCCTTCGGAAGACGGCACGGGCAAATGAAAAGCCCGCTCGATATGGGGGCGAAGAATTTGCCATTGTCTTGGAGGGTGCATCCGGTGATTCCGCTAAGTTGGCAGCTGAGCGTTTCCGAGTCGCCATTCAAGATGGGAAGTGGGCTCATCGCGAGGTCACTGTGAGTGTGGGCATCTCCACGTTCGAACCCCATCTGAGCGAAGTCGAATTCATCGAACGAGCCGACCAAGCCCTCTACGAATCAAAGCGTAAAGGGCGTAATCGGTCGACTCACTACCGAGAGTTGGATTCGCAGGTCGTTGCCTAGCCCTAATCTTTACGTTTGCCCGACCCAGTCGGGTTTGGCGATTTTCGCCCACTGGCTGCGGAGAGATTCATATTCAGACGGCGTAAAGCCCAAAAACTCGAGCTCGGCGACGTTGTCGGTGATGCGACGCGGACTCGATGCTCCCACGATCATAGTGTGCACCCCTGCCGAGAGAGTGAAACCCAAGGCAACCTCAATCGCGGGCCGGTCAGTGGATAACTCGGGGTAATTCAGCTCTTTCATCCGTTGCCAATACGGCTTTGGGTAATCGGGGCATTCTTCAAGGCTCGCCCACCTCCAGGCCGCGTTTCCGATGGGGCGCTTGGCAATGACACCCATCCCCTTTGCAAGAGCTGATGGTAGGGTCTTTTCAAGCACCGACTGATCAAAGAGATTACAGCTTGTTTGGAGGGTGTCGAACCGCCCACAGTCGACGGCGTACAACGCCTCCTCGCGGTCGCCACTGTATCCGATCCAACGGGTTTTTCCGGCTTGCTTCGCCTTCTCTAGAACGTCGATCACGTCCCCTCGTTGCAGATGCTCGAGCGAGCATGAATGCAGTTGGACGAGATCAAGTCGGTCTGTCTTCAGTTTTACGAGGCTCTCGTCGATCTGCTGCTCCAACAGTCGAACATCCCAGTCAGCAAGATCTTGATTCCGGCTATGCCCGCACTTGGTGAACAAGAAAAACTCGTCCCGGCGATGTGAAATGGCCCGCCCGATCTTTACTTCACTTTCGTTGTAGCATTCGGCAGTATCGATCACGTTGACGCCTGCATCGAGTGCAGTATTAAGCATCAGGTCAACATCGGGTTGAGGAACATCGCCAAAGCCGATTTCAGATCCTCCAAAGCCTAACTCACTCACCCTTACACCAAGGTTGCCGAATGGAACGGTACGCATCGCTCGTATACTACTGGGTTCTCAAGTTTGGGATGGGTATTGAATGAAAGTAGGCGTATTCGGAGCAGGGAAGCAGGGCAGTTGTGTTGCCTACGATATCGTTCGCAATGGTATCGAGACGATCCTTTTCGACAACTCAGTCGGACGGCTAGAGCACGCGAGCACCATCTCTGGAGCCTCGTGCGAGTTGCTCGACATCCGAAACAACGAGTCACTCTCTTCCGCCTTAGCAAAAGTAGACGTGGTGGTTGGGGCGTTGCCTTACACTCTGCATCCTGCCCTGGCAAGCGCGGCCCTGTCTGCTGGGAAGCACTATCTGGACCTTGGGATCGACACTCCTGACGCTCGTGAGCTCTTTGCGCAGCGCGAGGAAATCGAGGCGAAAAGACTAGTCGCCGTTCCCGACTGTGGGTTAGCTCCGGGGTTGGTGAACATGCTTGGGGCCGCAGGAATGCAAAAGTTGGACGCACCTGAACGAGTGCGACTGTACTGCGGTGTTCTTCCACAAAATCGCAATCTTCCTTTCGGATACAAGATCGCTTTCAGCCTTGAGGGATTGATTGGTGAGTACGAGGATGCCGTTCATGAAATTCAAGGAGGAGAGGTTATTGAGCGAGAGGCCCTCGATCCGATCGATCCTATCTACGTGGAGGGCATCGGAGCTTTAGAAGCTTTCCCAACTTCTGGTGGAGCGGGCACCTCGGTTGACCTATATCCGGGAATTCTGACGGAATACGCCTATCGAACTCTCCGCTATCCCGGCCACGCTCAATCCATGAAATGGTTGCGTGACGTTGGAATGTGGTCTCGAGAGCCTCTTGGAGAGGGTGAGAAGTCTCCGTTAGAGGTGTTCGCCGGCCAAATGGAACAAGCACTTTCGCTACCCGAGGAAAGGGAAATTGCCATCACTCTTGCCGAAGCGGAGGGTGTGAAAGAAGATGTGAACATGAAGGTTCGAGCCACCGTCATCCATCCTCAAAATCTTGGTGATACGTTCACCGCAATGGAGTGGCTAACCGGAATCGGCATCTCCATTCCGGCGATCCACCTTTGCCAGCATGGCGTTGGTGGCGACGGTCTAAAGCCTGGCGTCAGTCAGCTCGAGATTGCCATGAACCCGGAGACCTTCCTCGTGGAAATCGAAAAGAGAGGGGTTCACGTGGTTTGGGCCGAGGAACGTCTCGACTAGATTCTGGTCTAGCGAAAGCTTCGCCAAAGTCCATGAATCGCCCGACGTTCCGACCAATGGTCGGGCGGTACTCTACTGCCTAGGCTTATGGACTATCGAATCGAAAAGGATACGATGGGCGAGATTCAAGTGGAGAATTCTCGCTACTGGGGCGCACAAACGCAGCGATCGTTGATCAACTTCCCAATCGGGACCGAACGATTCCGAATGACCCGATCGATCGTGCGGGCGCTGGGCATTTTGAAGCAAGGTGCGGCGCTCGCGAACGCTGATCTTGGAGAACTTCCGCGAGACAAGGCCGATCTCATCTCGCAAGCGGCCCAGGAGGTCATCGATGGCAAACTGGATGATCACTTTCCGCTCGTCGTTTTCCAAACGGGTTCGGGGACTCAGTCCAACATGAACGCCAACGAAGTGATTTCTAATCGAGCGATCGAGATTGCAGGAGGCGTGCTGGGATCAAAGGATCCCGTACACCCGAACGACCACGTCAACCGGGGCCAGAGCTCGAACGATACGTTCCCAACCGCGATGCACATTGCCGTGGTTGAAGAACTGCACAGGCAGCTCTATCCCAAGGTCAAAAAGCTACGCGACACGCTCGCGGCCAAATCGGAGGCTTACTCTGATCTCGTAAAGGTCGGACGGACCCACCTCCAAGACGCTACGCCTATCACCCTCGGGCAAGAAATTGGTTCATGGGTTGCTCAGATGGACTATTGCCTTTCGGAGGTCGCCTCGGCAGAGAAGGGTTTATACGATCTTGCCATTGGCGGAACAGCGGTTGGAACGGGCCTCAATGCGCACCCTCAGTTCGGTGACAAAGCGGCTGAGTATTACGCGAAGGCCACGGGATTCCCGTTCCGAAGTGCAGACAACAAGTTTGCCGCGCTTGCAGGTCATGATGCTCTCGTCACAACATCGGCTGCACTGCGAACCCTTGCGGGAGCTTTGATGAAGATGGCAAACGACGTTCGATGGCTGGCTTCGGGACCGCGAAACGGCATTGGCGAGATCGTCATCCCGGAGAACGAGCCAGGCAGTTCGATCATGCCTGGGAAGGTTAATCCAACTCAGTGCGAAGCGCTCACGATGGTGGCAGTGCAGGTCTTTGGGTGCGATGCGGCGGTGGCGTTTGGAGGTTCGCAGGGCAACTTCCAGCTCAACGTTTTTAAGCCGGTCATGGTGCACAACGTACTCACATCGATTCAGTTGCTAGGCGATGCCTGCGAGGCGTTCAATGACAATTGTGCGGTTGGTATTGAACCCAACATTGAAAAGATCGAGCACAACCTCGCTATCAATCTCATGCAGGTGACCGCCCTTAACCGACACATTGGTTACGATAAGGCGGCGGCGATTGCGAAGAGGGCGCATAAGGAAGGTCTTACGCTTAAGGAAGCTGCGCTAGGTCTCGGGTATCTCACTGAAGAGCAGTTTGCCGATTGGGTCAAGCCGATCGAGATGACTTACCCGACAATCTAGTCAGTCCGGTTGAAACAAAAGAGGGACCCTTGATGGGGGTCCCTCTTTTCATTTCAAGTTGGGCTTTAGCCTTTCTTCTTGAGTTTATCTCTGAATTCCTTTCGGAACTTAATGACCTTGGGAGCAACGATTGCTTGGCAGTAGCCCGCGTTCATCTTCATTCGCTCCATAGGCGAGGCGTTCTCGAACTTCACGTAGTAGTCCTGGTGGTACTCCTCGGCCCGGGTGTAATTCTTGAGCGGCTCAAGAGTGGTTACGATCTTGTTCGGCCAGATTTTGGCTTTGGCGATCTCCGTCATCACTTCTTGCGCCATCTGCTTTTCTTCAGCGGTTCGGAAGAAGACTGCGGAACGATATTGCGTTCCCACATCCGGTCCCTGCCGATTCAACTGCGTGGGATCGTGAATGGTGAAGAAGAGTCGGAGGAGATCCTTTGGATCTAGCTTGTCGGCGTCGTACTTCACGCGCACAACCTCGGCATGACCGGTGAGACCCGAACAAACTTCCGCATAGGTGACACCCGCTTTCGGTCCGCCCGCGTAACCGCTTTCACACTCAACGACCCCTTCTAGATCGTCATAGATTGCTTCGATGCACCAGAAGCATCCCGCCGCAAGATAGAGTTCTGAAACGTTCATGGGTTGGTCTTTCTTTTGCGCTTTTGGAGCTTGGAACTTTGGCTTGTACTGACCGATCGGATCGGCAGTGGCCACTGTTCCGCATCCTCCAAGGGTCATCAGGCCCAAAAAGCCGATTAATTGAGGCACTAGTTTCATGTCCGCAAACTTCCTAAGTCATCTACGTCGCGGTCAAAGGGATAATCCCCGCTCGCAATGTGGATGTGTTAACCAAAAGCGCGTTCGGGAAGGAAAGGTTCCCGAGGGAACATTAGCTGAGCTCGAAGCCCAAATCTTTCAGAGCAAACTCTAAAGAAATCGGCGTCACCGGCTTACGAACGAAAGCATCCGGCTTCCAGGGGAAATCTCCCTGACGAACCCCCTCGAGGGAAGAGTCGTCCGCACTGGCTAGAATCGCCTTGGTTGAGCTGAGTAGCCCCTTTTCATGAGCTTGCTTAAGCATGCTCGGACCGTCAAGATTCGGCATCATGATGTCCGAGACGATCAGGCTGAACGATCCCTCATTGAGTTTTTGAAGGCCGTCCTTGCCATCCTCGGCCTCTACAACGGTGAATCCAACCGACTTCAAGTATTCGGTTACGAATCGCCGCAGATGTGGCTCGTCGTCCGCGACAAGCGCGGTGAGTTTCTTTGCTTCCAGCGATTCGGACATGATCGGCTTGTACGATACACCCAAAGTTCCTCGGAAGTCACCGAAAACGGGACTCCCAAGGAACTTTCTTTTTGGTCAGCGAGGCGCGGGCTGAGCCGTCCAGCGGATGGCTTCTTCGATAGTTTTCAGGAAGAGAATTTCCGAGTAGCTCTCTCTGGTATGTCCGCCGCCTGTGTACCACGATCGACCCTTACCGACGGTCTTGTACCACATGATCGGGTGATCGCCCATGTCTCCGCCCTTGTAAGTGCTCTCATCGAGCGAAGCAAGCACCTTGGCGCCATCTCGAGGATTGGCTCGGTAGTTGTACCACTCATCGAAACGGGGCCAGTAAGCAGGGAGGAACGAAGTGGTTGGGTGCTTGTGATCCTCAACTTTTATGGTCGCCAACTGGTTTGCGGGGTGGCTCTTAAAGTATCCGCCGACAACCTCTCCGTAGAAGGGACACTGGTATTCCGTATCTGCCGCGGCGTGGATGCCAACGAAGCCGCCGCCATTCTTGATGAATCCTTCGAAGGCAGCCTCTTGCTCTGGGTTGAGAATGTCGCCCGTGGTGGACAGGAAGACCAGGGTCTGATACTTCTTCAGATTCTCTGGCGTGAAGACGCTCGAGTCCTCGGTCGCATCCACTTCCCAGCCATTGAGCGCAGCCATCGTCTTGAGCGCGGCGACTCCGGTTGGAATCGAATCATGCCGGAAGGCAGCGGTCTTGGAGAACACCAATATCCGTGTCTTCAGCTTCTGAGCGAGCCCGATGTTGGGCATCTTGTTGAGTGTGTAGAACACGTCTCCTGCCCAAAGCGGACGTCCGCTCTTCGACTCGGCCTTGATTCGCCAGTGAAGAATACGGTCCTCTTTGAGTCCACCGAGTTTGACCAGATAGCTACGGTTGTCGGACCCGATCTTCGAAACCGATTGAACTTCTAGAGTCTCACGGTTCTTCTTGTCTCCTCCGTACTCCACCGTTGGTTCGTAGTTGAAGCTTCGAACGAACAGGTCGTCTTTGCGAAGTGCAGACTTAAGAGGCTCGCTGAAGGTGACTTTGAACCCGTCTCTCTGAATATTGATCGAGTCGATTTCAAAAGCGGATTTGCCAGTGGGCTTCACCTTTTGCAGTCCAAAGGTGGTCCATTGTCCAGTTTTAGGATCGGTCCAAGCCCAGCTTTCGCTGGCGCCAATTCCGCCGATGTACAGGTGCCCATCAGGACCCCATACCAGGCGGTTCGTTCCGACCTCGAATCCTTGGCTGTATTGAATGACGCCTCCTTGCCAGACGCCTCGGACATTCTCTAGCCAGGCTCTTCGGAGTCCGCCGTACTTCACGTCTGAAATGAGGATCTGGTCTTTGTGGGGACCGCTCGGGATCGCTACGGTCTGACCAGGACTGTTGGCGACTTCACCCTGCGGCATGTGCAAAGCGGGAGGTGCGACCGGGCTATATTCGTATGGCCCGGGAACGCCGCCATTGGGATACTCCTTGGTCTTGAAAGTGCTGTTGTTGTAGTGGCCGAAGAAGGAGCCCGGTTGAATAACGTTCAACTTATTCGAAGGCTGCCACGACCCTTGGTTCTCGCCAACAACGATGAGGCCCCAAGGTCCGTTAGAGACGCCATTGGGCGTTCGGTGTCCACCCGTGAGAAACTCGATATTCGCGAGCGGTGCTTCGGGCCGATATTTGTCCGGATCGATTGCAAAAGTGCATCCTCGGAAAGGAGGATTGGGTCCGTTGATTCCGGGTGCGTTGAACGTGATCGATGTGCTCAATGCGGCATAAATCTTTCCATCCTTGTGGGCAAGGCCAAAGGTGAAGTGGTGATAGTTGTCCGAAATCCAGCCTGAACCGACCGTCTTGCGCTTATCGTAATTTCCATCCCCATCCGAGTCGATCAGTTCGGTGATCTCCTTTCGTTGGGCGATGAAAACTCGATCCTTGCCATCTTTGCCCGGCAGGACGCACAAGCCGAGCGGCTCTTGCAGGCTCGTGGCCACTTCGGTGACCACGGGTTTAGGACTGTCTCCAGTCACACCATCAACACGATAAAGCTTTCCGTCGGCGAGGTCGGGCAAAAACTGCCCGGATTGGTTTGGCTTGAAGTTGCTCACCAACAACGAACCGTTCGAGAGGAAGGCAAGTGCGCCCACCTGAGGCTTAAAGTCGTCGGGTCTGATCTTAATGACTTCCCAACCGGGGTGAATCGTTTCAAGCGGGAGGCCCGATCCAGGCTTGAGAGCCGGACCAATGCCGAGAACCGCCTTCAATCCCGGCGAGACAACACGAGTAACGTTGGCTTGGACTCGTGTGGCATCGCCACCCATGACCTCAAAGTCAGATCCATTCTTCGTCCACTCAAGCTTGAGTTCCTCGCCACCGGTGTTCTCGAAATAGCGGACTCGCAACTTGTGCCACCCGGCGGCAAGCTGCACTTTGCAGATTTCAGACTTTGCGGCGTGTACGCCGTCCATCGTCAGTACGGACTTGCCGTTGATGATCAGCTCGGAACCATCGTCAGAGGTGAGGCGGAAACTGTATTCGCCTGCTTTTGCGGCAAAGAACTCACCCGTGACCTCGGCATAGAACTGGTCTTTGAAATCGAACTTTCCGTTTGGAAAGTCGAGCTTGTCGATCAGCCGATCGACGTTTGGAGTTTGGTTGTTGACCAGCGTCGGCAACTCCTCCATATTCTGCGAAATCAGGTAGAGCCTAAACGTCAGCCCCGGCTCGTAGGTACCGACTTGGGGTGCAAAGAACGAATTGGCCGATGGTAGCAAGACCAGACCCGCGACGGCGAGGGAAATCATCCCCTTATCTTAACTGTTCTAGAAAATCTTGGCGTC
>CAZAVC010000026.1:0-11749 GCA_964488265.1 uncultured Fimbriimonas sp. | reverse complement strand
CGAACTCGGCCTTCGAAAAGCCTAAAACTTTTCGGCTTTCGCCTGAAAGGTCCCGGTCAGATAAGACTTATCGGGCAAGACAAGAATGATCTTGCCCGGAATCTTGCCGTTCGCCTTTCGCTTTCCAAACTCGATGCGCCCAGTGATCTTGTCGGAGAACATTTCTGTTTTCCCGCCTACTCCCAGTGCGTAAGTTGCGGCCGTGATACCAAGGGCTACCATGCGCTGTTTGCCACCGTGGCTAAAGGCCTGCTTTCTCCAGCCTTCCTCCCCGAACTCGTAGGGTTTGACTTTGAAAGTTTTCCCTTCAACCGATTTCTCGTCGGTCACGATGGTTACGACAAACTCGGAACCACCTTCCTTGTCATCCCCTTGAGAGAAAGTAAGCCAATAGGCTCGAGAGCGGTCTACTTGCCCCGCACTCTTCACCCGGTTGTAGCCGACGAATCGCACTTTTGAGGAGGCATGCACGAAGAGCTGGCCGCCAACCACCCCGCCGGCTCGGTCGGGTGCTATCGAGCTATTGCTGTAATCCGCGCGGCCATATTGTTTGTCCTTCGCCTCGTCGGCGTGAGCGGTTGGACCTACCAACAGCATCGGTAGAACAATCAAAGGACACCGAAACCAAGTTCGAACGTCGGAAAATGGAGAGGTCATACTCAGGAAGTCGGTCACGGAATGACGCAACTACACCCGAATCAATACAGGGAAATCAAAAATTCTGAACATGTTCAAGAGGGTAAGCCGATGAGTGCAGGAAGGACCACTCCGCCGCAAGCGGTTATCATTGCCGGACCGAACGGATCGGGAAAGAGCACCGTCGCAACTTTGCTGCTTCCGCCGGACATGACGTTTGTGAACGCCGACCTGATTGCTTCTGAGATTTCCGGTAAACCAGGTACTCCCGGCGATATCAACGCGGGTCGGGTTTTGGTGGACCAAGTGGAGCAACTAGAGACCCGGCTCCAGGACTTCGCATTCGAGACGACGCTCTCTAGCAAGATGCTCTCTTCGCGGGTCGCTCGCTGGCGGGAGAACGGATATCAGGTGCATCTGGTCTTCTTTTGGCTACCCAGCCCAGACATGGCCGTCCTACGCGTGACTCAGCGAGTACGAGACGGAGGGCACCACGTTCCCGAGGACACTGTTCGGCGAAGGTATGTCGCGGGGCTCAAGAACTTCTTTAACACCTACCGTCCGCTTGCCGATACCTGGCGACTGTACGACAACTCTCGCGGCGCCGAACCGAGGCTGATTGCGCGAGGCTATTCCGATGGCTCGGTGAAGGTCTCAGTGCCCGAAATTTTTGACACGCTCGTCTCCTCATATGCTACGGTGAAGTAGCTGCATGAACGAGGCGAACAAACCGGATTCACAATCCCCCTCACCCGCTCCTCAATCTGAGGGAGACTCGCGCCTGCATGATCGGGAAACGATCGCAGACAAGTTTGTCAGCGACGACGAGATTGACAAAGTAGTCACCAACGCGGTTCGAAACGCGATTCGCGAACACGCTCGAAAGGGGCACGAAGTCGTGGTTTGGGAAGACGGTCGCCCGGTTTGGAAACCCGCTCCTGATGTAGAGCCAAAGTCTGAAACAGCATGAAAACGATCCGATCGAAAACGGGCGTTCGCAGGCTGATGAAGGAGGCTTCCGATCGTCGAAACGATATTCAGCTCGCCTTCTTCCTGCAAGATTGGGACGACGCCTACAACGTCGGCGGAATGTTTCGAGTTGCCGACGCTTGTGGCGCGAAAGAGCTCATTCTCACAGGCAAAACCCCTGTCCCGCCAAACCCAATGGTGAGCGTCACCAGCCTGGGCGCCCATAGAAGGCTTCCCTATCGACAAATCGAGAGGTACGACGAAGCAGCCAAGAAGCTCATCGCCGAGGGCTACACACTTGTTGCGGTGGAGATTGCCGAAGGTGCTGAAGACTACATGGATTTTCAGTACCCAGAGAAGACTTGTCTGGTTCTTGGAAACGAGGGCGCCGGCGTTTACGGCTCGGTTATGAAGCACTGTGCCCATGCCGTCTACATCCCTATGGCGGGCAAAGGCAGATCGCTAAACGTTCATGTGGCAGCGGCGGTGGTTGGGTTTCAAGCGATTCTTGGCAAGTCCTCTTCGGAGGAGTAGCCTACAGATCTGCGCCATAGATCCAGCCCTCTTGAGCCGACGGTTGGGTGGCGACCTCATCCAGCGAGAATGCCGTCTGAGCCAGCGCAATAAGTGCGTCCAGAACATCGCCCTGACTATCTGCGATCGCTCTCGCTTCAATTTCAGGCGTGATCTCTAGGAACTCATGAAGGGCATTGACGAGAATGCCTCGTCGGGTAACCCGGTCTGGATCTTCCGCCGGATCGTTTTTGTAGCTCGCGTTTCCGATCCTTTTCTTGGCGAAGACGCTCGGGTAGACCTCGACGATGGCTCCTGTCCCTGTATCCGTGGAGAACGGCAACACGTGCCCCTTGAGCAAGCAGAGTCGATACGCCAACGCGTAATGCATCCAGCCCACGCCTGGATTGAACAGCTTGAGAGGGCTGGCAGCCATGTGTAACCGATCGCAGGCCCGTTTCGGTTCTTTTTGACCCGCCGGATGGGCGTTGGCATATTGTCGAATCGCCGCAGAATAAGTCTTCTTATCCGACTTGGCAACCCATTCGATGCCCTCTTCCCACGAAGCAAGTCCAAGACTGGAGAGAAACTCTAGGGGCATGGACAGCGGTGCATCGATACCAATCCGTAGGAACCCTCTTTCTTGAAGGAAATACTCAAACGCGAGAGACTTTTCTAGAGTCGCCAGATGAACTCGCGTGACCCGCGACCCTTCCAAAGCTCCGGAGGCGAGAACGATAGGCTTGCGCTTAGAGGGTGCGGCGGTGAAATCAACACCGACAATTCTCATGAGATCAGCCTTCTCGGACAATGACCAAGATCGCGCCCTGCCGACCCGCTTCACCGCCAAGTCGCGAGGCACTCACTGCTCGAGCCTCGGCAACGATCGCCAGATCGATGTCTTTCACGACGGGCGAATCCTCTAAGAAGTCGACGAGAAGCTCCTTTCGCTTCTGTTGCAGATCTTCAAGCCGGGTTTTGAAAGATGCACTGAGACGGGTTTGTCGTGCCCCCTCGCTAAGACGACCCGATTGATCAACACTCACGCCCGGAATGCCTCGAACGGCACTTTCCGCCTTCGAGTATTTCTCGATAGGGACGACGAGGAGGACGGCTTTTCCTTCGACTCCCCCGCCTACGCCCATGTGGTCAAACGTTCGAGCTTTCCCACCGTTCGAAGAGGCGATCGCACTAAGTCTGCCGACAACACCATCCGCGGAAGGCACCGAGGCTCCACCAACCGCATATGGAAGATCGAGTTCGACGGCGACTCTCTCAGAAGGGGTACCGCCGGAGGGGTTCGGGAGCCCTTTGCCCGGCCCAGAATTTGAGGCGGCTTGAGTATCGCCGGACGTGGGATCAAAAGGAGGAAGTTCACCCTCAAGCGGCTCCAGCATTGGGCCTGGCAAGTTCCGTAAGTCGGCAGGAGGAATCACTCGGACCTGACCGCCGCTCACCAACTTCTCCTCGACCTTTTTCGGAGGGATTGGGAATCCGCCCTTGAGAGGGTCCAACGGATCGAAATCGTCTGCGGACGCAAGTTTTCGGAACGGAATCTTTACCAGAGGTTCTTTCCCCGCTCCATTTTCCTCAGGCGTGGCGCTGGGAATGACGCCAATGTCTTCCTTGTCACTTTGATATTGGATCGCAGCTGCAAGGGTAGGTTGAACCGGGCGATCTTGAACAAACTTCCCGATGAGGACACCCGCAAAAATGCACAAAGCGGCAATGAATGCGCGATTCAAATACCAGCGTTCCTCACTAGATTCTTCTGGCTTATAGGGAGCATAAGGTTGCCCAAAGGAAGAGAGACCCTTGATCTTCGTCTTTTCGGTCTTCGGTTGCTGAGATGCCTCTCCCGTCGGTTGTTGGGACCCATCGGTGTTCGCTTGGGGTGCTTCTGGTTCCTTTCCTTCCCTTTCCATCGCTTCTCCACCCTCCGTAGCTATTTGTTGGTCCAACGGTCCTATCTGTCAGACGAATGCGCTCTTGAAGTTGAACCTATGATCTCTGAAGAAGGTTCCTTTAGGTTCTCTTCAGTATTCGGTAAGCGTGCAACCGATAGGATCGCCCAGCGGCTTCGGAATCGCCTTCCCCGCCAAGAATGCTTCAATTGCCAAGCGAAAGTCTCGCCGGGTCGCTTTCGGTCGCTGCTTCCCAAGGGCATAGTATCGGTCGTCAATTCGGCCGCGATAGACCACTTTCCCGCTCGAATCAAACAAAACGGCGGTTGGCGCAACTGAGACTTTGTGGGTCGAAGTCAGAGCGGGAGATTTAGGAGTCGGACCATTGAGGGTGGCTTGCCCGCCCCACTTGTATTCATCGACGTGCTTCTTGGCGTCTTTCACCAAGAAACCCGGTTCGCAATAGACCTTCCAACAAGATAGTTTGCCCGAATACTCAGCCCGAATCCTTTCCATCTCCGGGGCGTATCCATTGGCGATCGGACAATCGGGAAGAACAAAAAAGACGAGCGCTCCCTTGTTTCCAGTCGCTATCACGGGCTTGGACCGACCATCGAGGCCGATCCAAGAAGGCGACGCCAACGTTAGGGCAATGGCGATCTGAGCAATCATCTTTGGGTTATACGGTTGGCACGACCAGGCGGTTACTCCGAGGCGAGGAACGGATATCGATAGTCCGTTGGAGGAACGAATGTTTCCTTGATCGTTCGTGGGCTCAGCCAGCGATACAGGTTGAGGATCGAACCTGCCTTGTCGTTGGTACCGCTTGCCCGAGCCCCGCCAAAAGGCTGCTGTCCAACAACGGCTCCAGTCGGCTTATCGTTGATGTAGAAGTTGCCTGCGGCGTTTCGAAGTAGACGAGTCGCTGTTTCCACGGCATACCGATCTTGGGAGATCACTGCACCCGTCAACGCGTACGGCGAGGTCGAATCGACCAGCTTGAGGGCTCCTTCCCAGTCTGCCGCATCATAAACGTAGATCGTAAGGACCGGTCCGAAGATTTCTTCGCACATGGTGAGCGACTGAGGATTCTTCGTCACAAGCACGGTTGGCTCTACAAAGAAGCCCTCGGTCTTATCTCCATTGCCTCCGACAAGTACCTCGACATCGGGGTCGGCTTTGGCCCGTTCAATGTACGACATGATGTTGTCGAAGCTCTTTTCATCGATAACCGCGTTCACGAAGTTGCCGAAGTCGTCCACTGGACCCATCTTCAACCCCTTTACGTCTGCGGCGAGTTTCTCCAGAATCTGCGGCGCCGACGTGCTCGGAAGATACGCTCGCGATGCGGCGGAACACTTTTGCCCTTGATACTCAAAGGCACCCCTTAGCAAGGCGGTGGCTACCACCTCGACGTTTGCGGATTCGTGGGCGATCACAAAGTCCTTACCACCCGTTTCTCCAACGATGCGGGGGTAGGAGCGATACTTGCCCATGTTCGCCCCGATCGTCTTCCACATGTGATTGAAAACACCCGTCGAACCGGTGAAGTGCACTCCCGCGAACTCGGGGTGATTGAACACCACTTCTCCAATGGTCGGACCATCCGCGTAAACGATGTTGATGACTCCCGCAGGTAGCCCTGCCTCTTCGAGCACTTTCATGAACATGTAGGCGCTGTAGACCTGCGTATTTGCGGGCTTCCAGACTACGACGTTCCCGCACATCGCTGCCGAGGTCGGAAGGTTGCCACCAATCGCGGTGAAGTTGAATGGGGTGACAGCGAGCACAAAACCTTCAAGAGCTCGGTACTCCAGGCGATTGTGCATCCCAGGACCGCTGATGGGCTGCTGTCGATAAATCTCACTCAGAAAGTGGACGTTGAACCGAAGGAAGTCGATGATCTCGCACGCGCTGTCGATTTCGGCTTGGAAAGCGTTCTTCGACTGACCGAGCATGGTCGTACCGTTCATATACGGTCGGTACTTGGTAGCAATGAGGTCAGCGGCCCGCAAGAAGATGTTTGCTCGGCTCTCCCAAGGCATTTCCGACCATTGTTCGCGAGCCTTGAGGGCGGCTTCGATCGCTTGGGTCACATGGGTCGCATTGCCCGCGTGAAAGTTTGCCAGCAGGTGCTTCCGCTCGTGAGGCGGGCGAATCTCTTTGGTTTCCCCCGTGCGTACTTCCAACCCGTCGATGACCATGGGGATGTCCATCACCGAGCCTTTCAGTTCAGCAAGGACGGTCTTCAATCGGGCTCGTTCCGGTGTTCCCGGAGCATAAGAAAGCACCGGTTCGTTTACGGGAAGGGGATAGTTGAAGTAACCGAGATCCATAAGCTCAGTTTACCGAGCGACCTGACTCACTCCAATTTTCTTTGGCCGTAGGTTTTAATCGCCTCGTTGAGCGTTGAGATCAACACCTTGAGATCGAGGGGCTTCGTCAGGAAGCTGTAGGCACCCAATTCAGCAAATTTTTCCGGCAGTTCCTCCCTAGCATCGGCGGTGACGATGATGAACGGGGTCTCCTTGAAATCATCTTCTGCGCGCAACGTTGTAAGAACTTCCTCGCCATCCATGTCTGGCAGGTGCAGATCCAGCAGAATCGCATCGGGCTTGTGCTTTCGAGCGAGCCGAAGTGCGGATGAACCGTCCAACGCAACCAGCATTTTCACGTCCTTTCGGTTGGCAAAGAGCTTCGCCAAAAGCTCCATGTTCGCGACGTTATCTTCAACCGCCAAGATGGTGCATGGCTGAATCGCTTCTCCGGAGGAAATACTTGGATGACCGGCCCGGTCACCGTCTGTACGCGGTCGTACTTGCTCTTCGCCCAATTTGAGACGGAGCGCGAAGGTCGACCCTACGTTTTCCTCGGACTCTCCGTTAAGGGTTCCTCCCATTGACTCAGCAAGTGAGCGCGAAACAGCGAGTCCCAGCCCCGTTCCCTCGGTGCCATCATTCGCGCCACCAAGACGCTCAAATGGCTTAAAGAGTCGATCCATTTTTGATTGCGGGATACCCGTTCCCGTATCTTGGAACCTAATCGTCAAGATATTTGGCTCAGAGAGATCATGGTGGACCGTCAGTGATCCCCCGCGACGATTGAATTTGATTCCATTCCCCAACAGATTCATAAAAATCTGTCTCAACTTTTGGCGATCCCCTTGGACGAAAATCGGAGGCAATTCTGAAGACAACAAGATGACATGGCTCGACTCGGCGATCGGACGCATGATAGCCAGGCATTCTCGGAGGATCACCGCCACGTCCAGTACCTCTAAATTCGATCTCTGAACACCTATTTCAGCCCTTGAAATTTCAAGGACGTCATTGATCAAATCAAGGAGGTGCTTCCCCGCTTTTTCGATGTGAGCGACAGAATCTACTTGGGCGGGCGTTAGGTCTGAAAACTCCAGAAGCTGGCTGAACCCAAGGATAGCGTTCAAAGGCGTCCGAAGTTCGTGACTTATCCGGGAAAGAAACTCGGTTTTGGAGCGGTTGGCGGTGTCCGCCTCTTCTTTCGCGAGCATCAACTCCGCGTTTGCTTTTGCCAATTCTCGGGTGCGTCTTGCGACCCGTTCTTCTAGCATTTCATTTGCAGTTTGAAGGTCAACCTCTGCTTTAACCCGCTCCGTGATGTTCTTAAGAATCGCTCGCGTGCCGACCTGGACGCCATTTTCGATAACGGGTTCAACACTTCCCTCGGCGGTGATTCTTCCCTTAAGAATTGTTTGGAACTCCACCCGAACGATTTGAGCGGAAGGGCTGGTCGAGAAGAGCTCTATTGCTGCCCAACTGTCCGGAGTCAAGACATCTCGAATGGTGAGGACGGCAATTTGATCCTCCGTAAATCCAAGCGTCTCCCGCCATGCCTTATTTGCATAGCGGACCCTTCCTTGAAGATCCACCACCTGTACGAGGTCGGTCGCTTCCTCCAGATACTCCTGAAGGCGCTGCTCCACCATCATCAACCGCGCTTCGGCTTGCTTTCGATCTGTGATGTCGGTTTCAATGGCAAGGATGGATTTCGGGGTCCCGTCGTCGTTCCGGAGCAACGTCCAACGGCAGTCCAGAATCAGGTCCCTTCCATCGTGCACAACAACTTCAAGTTCCCCTTGCCAGTGCCCAATTCGTTGGACATCTGTCACCGCGTTCCAGTAACGCTGGTCTACCGTCAACATCTCGTGCAGACGGTCCAAGTTCTCGTCTGAATCTTGACCAAAGCCCAAAATGGATCTGGCGCTCTCGTTTGCGAAGAGCACTTTGCCTCGGAGGTCTCGAACCGAAATGGCATCTCTCGCAACCGCCAACAGTGACGCCTGTTCGGCGATACGAGCCTGTTGCGCATAACGATCAGAGATATCCGTCATCCCACCAATAAGGCGTACAGCCGTGCCGTGTTCATCGCGCAGAACATAGGCCCGATCATGAACAAACGCCAACGACCCGTCTTTTCGGTGGTAGCGATAATCCGCCTCCCACTTCGATCTGCGAGAATGCAGGGCGCTTTCCATGCTTGAAAGCACCCGTTCGCGATCTCCCGGATGGATCCGACCCGCCCAACCGTTGATACTTCCGCTGAGTTCTCTGCTTCCATAACCGAACAGGTCGGTTATTGCCGGGCTCCACCAGATGAAGTCCTCGCTGATATCCCAATCGTATAGAGCGTCGTTGCTTGCCCTTGCCAAGAGCCGTAATCGCTCTTCGTTAACTCGAATATCTTCGGCCGCAGCCCGCTTTTCAGTAATATCCCGGAAGAAAACAACAATTCCTTCCTGAGACGGGTACGCCCGAAGATCGAACCATGCTTCTAAGGGAGGGTAGTACTCTTCAAAGACAACCGATTCTCCATCGGCCATTGTTTTCTGATAGAGATCAAAGAATTTCAATTCTTTGGCAGGAGCAAACTCCTCCCAAACGTTCTTCCCGATCAAAGACGCTCGATTTCGCCGTAGAAGCACCTCAGCTTGACGGTTCAGGTAAGTAAAGTTCCACTCTCGGTCGAGAATAAAATAGGCATCAGAAATCGTCTCAAGAATTTCGTTTAGCCGTGAGGCGAGACGATCGCTTTGGGCTATCAATTGCCGAGTGTCGTCAATATCGGTTGCCGCGCCAAACCATTTTGTGAGAGTCCCGTCTGGAGCGAAAATGGGTTTTGCTTGAACACGAAACCACCGATATCGCCCATCTTTCTGACTCTTAACCGGGATATCGATCTCGAAATCTGATTGTGTCTCAACAGATTTGTCCCATAGCGTTTGTAACTCGTCCCACCGATCGGGATGAAACGCGCTCGCCCATTGCTCCGCGGTACCACCTATTTCAGGGATGCCCGTAAAGGTAAAAAATGAACTACTAACGTAATCAATAACGCCCTTGGGAGAGGCCGTCCAAACGATATTGGGCATCGATTCAGCCAGGGCCCGGAATCTCGCCTCTGAGGCCGCAATGCTATCTTCAGCCCGCTTCCAGTCATCGATGTCTTGCATCGTTCCCTGGACTCGTACGATTGCTCCGTGCTCATCAAAGTCCGCTTCGGCGGTGACCCGTACCCAGGCGTGTTCGCCTGTTTCCCGCCGGATGAGATATTCCCCGTCAAATCCCTCACCCGTTTCTGAGCACCGTCGAAATTCGCTCGCAATTCGATCCCCGTATTCACCTACATAAAAGTCGATCAGTTCATCAAACGAATAACTCTTATCCGTCCTAGCTCCGTGTATTTTCCGGCACTCCTCAGACCATCGGTGCTCCATAGAGGGGAGTTCAACCGCCCATGCCCCGAGGCGACCAATTCGAGAAGCCATCGCAATAAGTCGCTGAGTCTCTTCCAGCTTTCTTTTCGCAACTTTTTCTTGAGTGATGTCCCGATGAATAGAAACCCAATGCGTGTACCAGCCACTTTCATCGGCGACGGGAGAGATCGTGAGCTCGTTCCAGAAAGTCTCGCCGTTCTTTTTGTAAGTGAGTATTTCCGACCGGACCGGCTCCCATCGTGCGAGGCTCTCGGCAATCCTATTTCTTTCCTCAGTTGAAGTTTCTGGGCCGTATAAAATCCCTGGACTTTGTCCAAGAATCTCGTCAATGGAATAACCGGTTACCTTCTCAAATGCAGGATTTGCAAAGATCACTCGGAAACCAACCCCTGGAATTAAATCTGCATCGGTGATGAGAACCACATCATTCAGCCGCGAGAAACAGGCTTCTAGAAGTCGAAGATGTTCTTCATCCTTACGACGTTGAGTAACGTCAAAGTGAATGCTGATGATGGCTTCGGCAACGCCATTGCTCGTCCGAAGGGGGGTTTGGTGAACCTCCACCGTCAACTGCTCGCCAGACCGATTCCGAACAGACCAATCCGCGGTAAAAGGTCGCAGAGTAGATTCGTGGGCTAGCCCGTCCAAAAGGAGTTGGGAATCTGGACCAAAGATATCCTGAATGGCTCGACCAATCACCTCATCGCGTGACCAGCCGTATATCCGCTCAGCACTCGTATTCCAAGACCGAATAATGCCGTCTAGTTCTAAGACCAGAATGGCTTCCTGCGCCTGGTCAAAAACATTAGCTTGTCTCGTTAATTCTTCCTGGAATCGGACAAGCTCGGTGACGTTTCGTGAGCCGCCAACGAATCGAACCGCTTCCCCCTCTTGATCTCGGAAAAAGAAGCCCGAATCCTGGATGTGCACGTACGTGCCGTCTTTGTGGCACATCCGATATTCGCACCCCCAACGAGTTTCCGAAGAGCTCATGGCCGAGAAAATGCTCTCTCGTACCCGCGGCTCGTCCTCTGGGTGCAGGAGTCCAAACCAACCTTTCACGCCTTGATCAAACTCTCCCGGCTCGTACCCCAGAAGGCGATCGAACCCAGAGTTTCGTGAAACATTTCCCGTTCGTAGATCCCAGTCCCAGAGGATGTCGTTCGTAAGTTCGGAAATGACCTGCAGGATCAGTTCTCTATCCCTGAGTGCAAACTCCGTCGAGACCTGGTCTTCCAGAACGCTGAGAAGGTTTTTCTGGGTTTGTAGCCTCAGGTCTCGAACGAGGCCTAACTCTAGAACGGCCGATACGTAGTCGGCGAAATGATTGGCAAGGCGATGCGTGCCGGAAGGCAATTGCTCATCATCACTGAAAACTGCAATGTGGACTCGGGCGGGCAGTGTCACCAAGCTTTGCAAACGATTCAGTCCCGATTTCCCGGGCAGGCCCGCTTTGGATAAGTCCGAATGATCGAAGACATTCTCCGCCTGGAGATCTTCCTCAAGAGGCGTACCGTTAGCTAGGCCAAGGATGAACTGAACAAGAAGGTCGGAAGAACGCTGTTTCCGATCTTTGGCAGACCAAACACAAGTGGTTCCCTGGACCGTCTCCGTAACTGCGCAAACGAGTTCGCATCCTGTCAGGTCCAAAAGGTGATCCACGGCCATCTGGATTCGGCCAGCCGTGACACTTTCCAATTCGACGGCACCTTTGCCATCATCATCTGAAATTGCAACTCTCAAAATGCCCTCGAGTTTCCCCGCTCTTTATACTAGCGGGGAAACAAGGAGAAAGCGATTAAGTTACCGACCTAATTGCGAACCGACTGAAACTTCGGCTCTCTTCCGAGTGCGCCGAGGAGTTCATTGATCTCCTGCTTCATCTCAACAATTCTTGCTTCTCTTGACTCGGCCAAGTGAATTGAGCGAACCAAGCTGGAGTTATCGTCTAGCGAGTTCGACCGGCTCATCTCTA
>CAZAVC010000025.1:0-12095 GCA_964488265.1 uncultured Fimbriimonas sp. | reverse complement strand
CGCCTACTTGAAGGCCAACAAAATCTATCCCGTCCAGTTAAAGAGCATCGATGCGACGCTCACCATTGGTCGGTATGCCTTCGCATTCTTTGGCATCGATTTTCTTATCCTGGCTTGGATACTCAACCGAGCCGCCGGTAAGCGCGACGCTCAAACTGCTACTGCTTAGTCAGGTTGGTTAGGGCTTCTTTGGCGATCTCTCTAGGAAGAATTTCCAAGAGAGATCGATGGCGTTAAACTTTGCCGATCCAGGATTGGTGGAGCCGGGCACGTCGTGACCTCCCACTGGGTACGACACCATCACCACTTCGGTGCTACGGTTCCCAAGGATGAATCTTCTCTCCGAAAACTGATCGGTTTTGACATCCACCGAAACTGACGAGCACTGGTTGTGCTTCACCCAGAACTTTGCCGCCGTCAACGCGCCATCGCCTTTCAAGAGCGCTTCCGACTGTTCGTCGTAAGCCACAACTTTATCAGTTGGCGAGTGAAGGATCAGCGCACTCACGGGTTGCTTTGGCGCGGCGAGTTCCTGCCGAGCGGCTCCCTTTCCGATCCCAATAGTTCCCGCGACCGCAGAAAAGGCGCGGATTCGCCCATCGGTGGCAGCCGCAAATCGGTGAGCCATCATCGCCCCGTTGGAGTGACCAAACAAAAAGATTCGATCCTTATCGATCTTGGTTTTGGACTCCACATCGTCGATGACCTTGGAGAGGAAGCCAACGTCATCGCTCTTTCGACCGGTGAGATCGATGAATCCTGCGTTCCAGCCACTACTGGTGCCGCTCCCATTGGGAATCGCCGCGACAAAACCGTGCTGCTCAGCTTTTGCAGAGATCCCCAGATACCGCTCGAACGCCTGAGCCGAACTGGTGAATCCGTGCAGAAAAACCACCAGTGGTCGTCCTTCCAGAGAAGCCTGGCCAGAGGGCTGAACGAGGATGTAGTTCCGATTGAGCCCCCCGTGCGGAAGCGGCACTGTGGTGGTGGTCGGTCGCGCCACTCCCATCAGGAGAAGAGTCAGTAACGGAGAAACGGCAATCGGCATGATAGATCGTTAAAAGTCTAACGTTTTACGAACCCTTTTCACTTCATTTAACACACTCTTGGTTGTTAATCGCCAACCTTTGCCCAGACGGGTAAATCGGGCGAAGATGGGCGTCCTTCCTGTGACAAAATCTAGAGAAAGGACGCCTTTCACGGATCAGGCGATCGTATGCCGATCCATCCCGCCTTTTGCGCGTTGAACTAAAGGAAACTCTATGGAGAACATCACCACAAGCGAAGAAAAGTGCCCATTTTCGGCTGGAACCTTCGGTCAAACCCGAAGCTCTAGTTTTGGAAACGCCGACTGGTGGCCTAACCAGCTCAACCTCAAAATCCTCAACAAGAACAGCCCACTCATCGACCCGATGGGCGGTAGCTTCAAGTACTCCGAGGCATTTAAGCAACTGGACCTCGATGCGCTTGTAAAGGACCTGACCGATCTGATGACGGATTCCCAACCCTGGTGGCCCGCCGACTACGGTCACTACGGTCCGTTCTTCATTCGAATGACCTGGCACAGCGCGGGCACCTACCGTATTTCCGATGGACGGGGCGGAGCAGGATCGGGAACGCAACGATTTGCACCTCTCAATAGCTGGCCCGACAATGGCAACCTCGACAAGGCCCGACGATTACTCTGGCCGATCAAGCAGAAGTACGGCAAGAACCTCTCCTGGGCAGACCTGTTTGTTCTCGCCGGCAACGTTGCTCTCGATTCTATGGGCCTTAAGACGTTTGGCTTCGGTGGAGGTCGACCCGACGTTTGGGAACCGGAAGAGGACGTTTACTGGGGCCCAGAAGCAGAATGGCTCGGTGACAAGCGATACACGGGTGAGCGAGAACTTGAGAACCCCCTTGCGGCGGTTCAAATGGGTCTCATTTATGTGAACCCAGAAGGTCCTAATGGCAGGCCCGATCCTCTCGCCGCAGCTCACGATATTCGCGAGACCTTTGCTCGAATGGCGATGAACGACTACGAAACCGTCGCCCTGATCGCAGGTGGTCACACGTTCGGTAAAACCCACGGCGCGGCTGATCCTGAGAAGTACGTTGGATTCGAACCGGAAGGAGCAAGTATCGAAGAGCAGGGCCTCGGCTGGAAGAACACCTTCGGCAAGGGTCACTCCGAGCACACTATCACTAGCGGCCTAGAAGGTGCTTGGACCCCCACCCCGACTCAATGGGACAACAGCTACTTCGAGACGCTGTTCGGTTTCGAGTGGGAGCTCACCAAGAGCCCAGCAGGAGCGCACCAGTGGACTCCAAAAGACGGAGCAGGTTCGGACCTGGTACCCGACGCTCACGTCCCGGGCACAACGCACGCCCCGATGATGGCGACCACCGACCTCGCCCTTCGATTCGATCCGGAATACGAAAAGGTCTCGCGGCACTTCTTTGAGAACCCAGACGAGTTGGCAGACGCGTTTGCTCGCGCCTGGTTCAAACTCACCCACCGAGACATGGGACCTCGCTCCCGATACCTTGGCAGCTTGGTTCCTTCGGAGGAGCTGATCTGGCAAGATCCGGTCCCAGCCGTGGACCACAAGTTGATCGACAACGCAGCGATTGCCGAACTTAAGAGCAAGGTGCTTGCTTCGGGTCTCACCACCTTCGACTTGGTCTACACCGCATGGTCGTCTGCATCCTCTTTCCGAGGCAGCGACAAGCGTGGCGGGGCGAACGGCGCAAGAATTCGGTTGGCACCGCAAGCCGGATGGGAAGTCAACCACCCCGCAGAGCTTGGTCAAATCCTTTGGACCCTCACCTCGATCCAAGAGACGTTCAATGCGTCTCGAACCGATGGCATGAAGGTCTCTCTCGCCGACCTCATTGTTCTGGCAGGTGGCGCGGCAATCGAAGACGCTGCGGCTAAGGCAGGCGTGAACGTAACCGTTCCATTCCACCCTGGTCGAACCGATGCATCCGCCGAGCAAACCGACGTGGACAGCTTTGCGGTCCTAGAGCCCAAGGCCGATCCGTTCCGAAACTATGTGCAAGCCGGACTTGAGGAAGTATCGCCGGAGCTAATGGTCGACAAGGCAAATCTGCTGAACCTCACTGCACCGGAGATGACGGCTCTTGTTGGCGGAATGAGAGTCCTCGGCGCGAACTACGGAAAGACCTCGCACGGTGTCTTCACCGACCGTCCGGGCACACTCAGCACCGACTTCTTTGTGAACCTTTTGGATATGGGAGTCACGTGGCAACGGTCGGCTTCCAACCCGAACGTTCTGGAAGGCCGGTCTCGAGCCACGGGCGAGTTGGTTCGCACCGGAACATTGGTTGACATGGTGTTCGGATCGAACAGCATTCTCCGCGCTCTCTGCGAGGTTTACGCCTCCAGCGATGCAAACGAAAAATTCGTCAACGACTTCGTCGCTGCCTGGGTGAAGGTGATGAACGCAGATCGATTCGATCTGGCGTAAGTTCACCCTGATGAAAGCCTCCGAGCCGTTTTGCTCGGGGGCTTTTTGTTTATCCTGTAGAACCGATGTTGCGAATCACCGCTTTTGGTGCCTTTGGAGAGGTGCTGAATAATCCCTCGATCGATCTAGCGAAGGCGCTTGATCGTAATGCGACGGTCTTGGAGGTCGCTTACGAAGCGGTCGATGAGTGGATTCAGAGCCTTGATCCAAACGATCCGACGCCGATTTTGTCGCTTGGTGTAGCGGCAGGTCGGAAGCGGCTGAGCTATGAAGTGCTCGCCCATAATCGAGCAGGGTCAACTCCCGACGTACGCGATGTCATCAAAGCAGGTCAAGGAACAGTGAAGAGTTTGGACGGCGGGATGCCTGTCCTTGGGTCAACCTTTCTTTCGCCAGGGTTCCTGCCATTCTTCGGTCGCAAAGTCCCCGGGGCAAAACTGAGCTTCGACCCGGGCACATATCTCTGCAACTACCTACACTATCGGCAGCTGCAACGATTGCCGAACGCACGCGTCGGTTTTGTTCACGTCGTGCCGTTCGAAACCGTATCGATTGATGAGCAACTCGCTCAGATAGAGCGGATCATTCGATTGCACAACAGCAATGTAACCGAGAACTCGCGCCGAATCGACTGAGCCCTATACGCGGGCTAGGAGAGGCTGCTCGGCTTCATAGATCAGATGCTCCAGCGACATCTCCTCGTTCTCTGGCCACAGCTCGAACTCACCTTCATCGAAGAAACCGTGGGGACCGTAAATCTTAGAGCCTCCGCTGATGAGAGAACCATCCCACTTCCCTCGATAGATCACGAACAGGCTGGGGTAGCTCTTGGTGATTGCGACCTCATTCGAGAACTGGTCGTATGACCCGTCCATTTTGAAAACGCCGCTCGCATCGGATCCCCCGCCAGAGATTTCTCCCTGAGCAAAGTGCAGCACGCAGGACATCGTCCCCTTGTAAGGCGGTTGGAACCACTGTCCCTTCCACTTGCCAGATTTGTCTCTTAGATCCATCTTCCCGTCACCTTTCCCTTATTCCGAATTCCGTTTGCGATTCGACGGGTTCACTTTCATTAAACGATATCCGGGAACGAAAACATCTCCAATCCCCTAAAACTAATGACAAGAACGACTTAAGAAGTGGATAAAGTTATTCCCCTGCAATGACGCCGCACTGAGTCAAGTAGTCGTTGACCCGCTCAACGGCGTTGGGAAGTTCGCTGCGACAATCGGCCCCGCCTTCATACTCCACGAGGATAGGCGTCAGTTCTAAGAGAGAACCCGATTCCTTCAACGCTTCCAAAGCGGGAAGAATCGGGACCCAGCCCGCCCCAATGGGGCAGCCATAGGCATACGATCCATCCGGCCGATCGTAACGAGGTCTGGTGGAGGTCTCCTCGGCGACGAGGATGTCGTACGGGACCGACTCGGACGAGAAGTCTTTCACGTGGATCAGCTTCACATGGGGAGCAAGTAGGCGCGCCGCTTCAACTGGATCATGCCCCGCCAGCGCGAAGTTTCCGATGTCGAACGTGACGCCGAGTGCACCCGAACCCGTCTTGCATTGAACACGATCTAACAGTTCCAGAAGGGGCTCGGGCGAGCCGTAACTCCGTCCGTGATTCTCTAGCCCCAGGGAGACCCCTTTGTCTGCAGCATCTTCCACGGCTCGACAAAGGCCCTCAAAAACCCGCTGATCGGCTTTTTCGGGGTTCGCCCAATCGTCGGGGAGGTCTCCGGCAAATATTCGAACCACCGAGGCTCCAAACTCGGAAGCGAGGCGGGTGCCCAAGTCGATCTTCGAAACCTCCACCTCCCAGCGCATGGGATCGTTGAAGACGAAGTTATTGGTCACCGCGACGGCGTCGATGGTGATCTGGGCGCGCAACAGAGCCTCGGCGGCTCCGGCAAGAGCCGTATCCAGTTCATCCTCGGTTGGGAGACGGTCGCGCACCGTTCCTACCGGATACAAAAAGGCATCGAGGATATCGATCGAGGAGGCACCCGCGTAACCCGCAAAGGTCGCAAAGCGGGAAAAGGGCATGTCGCCCTGTCGCCAAAGGGGTAGGACGCTGTACCAACAGATTCCTACCCCCATCTGTGCGTCCTTAACGGACTCCGAGGGCGACCATCAGCGGCGACATCATGAAGGTGATCAGCAATCCACCAACAAGGCACGCCACGAAGGTTCCTTGAAGCAGAGGACCAACCTTTGCCAGCTTTGCACCCGCCACTTCGTCTTGCGCGTCTTGCTTGGCGTACATCGCGGAGAGGATCGGGAAGTAGTATCCCACGCTGATGACCGAGTTGATCGCGAGCGAAATCGCGAGCCAGAACTGCTTCGCCGCGAGGGCATCGTTGAAGAGCAGGATCTTTCCAATGAAGCCCGGAAGCGGCGGCAATCCAATAAGCGAAAGGATAAATACCGACAGGCAGAAAGCGGCGAACGGCTTTTGGCTCGCGAGCCCTCGAAGGTCCTCGACCGTGCTTCCCTCCTTGCCACCCTTTGCCAGAAGCGACAGGATGCCAAATATTCCGCCCGTTATGACGGTGTAAGAAAGAACATAGAATCCGACCGACTGCAGACCAAGTTCAAAAACCTTGGCGTGGGCGATGATCCCGATCAGGACGTAACCCGCATTGGCGATCGATGAGAACGCAAACAGCCGTTTCAAATTCTTTTCTCGCAGACCCATGAGGTTGCCCAAGGTCATGGTGAGAATCGCGATCACGGTGAGCGCTGGAACAAACAGATCGGTGTACGTTTGGTAGCAGGAGACAAACCGGAACATCGCCAAGAACGCGGCGGCTTTCGCACCCGTTGCCATGTATGCGGTGACGTTGGTCGGTGCGCCTTGGTAGACGTCGGGAGTCCACGTGTGGAACGGAACGAGGCTCGCCTTGAACCCGAGTCCGACGGTGACAAGAGCGAGGCCCGCCACCATGAGCATCTTGGTTTCTTCTTCGGGAGCGGCGGCAAAGCCGAGGATAACCTTGTACTCCAGCTTGCCCGTGGCTCCGTAGAGCAGCGCGATTCCCATGAGAAGGAAGCAGGTGGCGAACGATCCGAGGAGGAAGTATTTCATCGCTGACTCCTCAGAGGTCGCCTCGCCACGGCTCATGCCCGCCATGACGTAAAGGGAGATCGAAAGAATTTCCAGACCGACGAACAGCACCAGCAGGTTCTCGGTGCTCACCATCATCACGCCGCCAAGTGCCGACCAGAGGAGCAACGGATAGAACTCGCCGAACGGAATGCGCTTGTTTCGCAGATATGGTTCGGAGAAAAGCGTTACCACGAGAGCGCCAAGGCAGACTCCCACGGAGCCCACGTGGGCGATGGCGTCGAAGATCACGAACTCGCCGGCCGTAGAGCCGGAACCGTTCGCGGCGTTGTTAAACACCGCTCCGATCGCCGCGATGAGTCCAAGCACCGTCACGACAACGATCGAGTCGTTCTTCTCATTCGGTCGACCGATATCCATGAGCAGTGCAAACATGCCCGAAACGGCGAGGATGATGAGCGGCATCATCCACTGGAATTCGATCAAGGGTAGGTCGATCTTAAATGGCATGAACGGGTTCCTTTTCCAGTAAAGCGGCTAAGTTTTCGCTGGGCGCCAGCCCGGTAACAAGGCGAACTTCGGACTCCGAATCGGAGCTGAGTTGTGCTCCCGATCGAAGGGTTCGGACGTAGGCGGCATCGAAGGTGCTCGCATCAACGTCCCAGGCAAACAGATGAGCAGGGAGATCACTGACGAAGTCGATATAGACATCGTCGTTGCCCGCTACGAAAACGACATTCAAGCGAGCGTCCGACCATGCTTCCAGAATTTCTCGGTCGACTTCAAGGTAGTGCCCGCCGTACTGCATGGGTGTGCAGAAGGAGCCTCTTGCGCCGAGCAGCACGTAAAAAATGCCGTCTGCACCTTGCTCCAACGCCTGTAGCCCTTTTTCGATGACCTCCTGTCGGAGCGACTGGAGAATGGCGTCTCCCTTTGTAGGGTCGGCGTCCAGTTCGCTGTTCAGGTCGATTCCTTTCGCAATGGCCTGGCCGAACGGATTCACGACTTGGACAAGCACGGCTTGGTCGCCTGCCGAGAATTCGGCAAGGTCCTTGAGAACGATCGCATCGGACTCATCCGAAGCGGATACACCCGGCCACACGATCACGGGCTTTTGATCGACCTCGCCTCCCCGAGCGGCGGCTACCAGACGCTCTCGCGATGTCATTGAGTGGAATCGGCTCCTTCGGTGGTGGCTTGTAGTTCGTTTTCTTCGACGGCTCGTTCGAGATCTTTTTGGGTTGGGTGCAGCTTGGGAGCGCTGATCACCGATCCATCCACCTGGCTCGCTCCGACGGTCGCGACCGCTCTGTCCTCCAGAATGACCAACGATCCCGGTGCAAGCGCGTTTTCTCCAGACGTAATCTCGTGGTCAAGTTCGGCCCAAATCGGTCGCTCATTTACCGCGTTGATCGCCATCAAGCGAGTCGCTTGCAGGCTCACATCCATGTCTCGTTGCACACGTCCCGGCGCCAGACCGAAAACGATCAGGAGGCCAACAAGGATGCCGCCGGTAACCAACTCGCCCGCAGTCAGGTCCTTAATCGGCTCGGTCCCTTCTTCGGCCTTCCCGTAGAAAAGCTTCTGGAACATGTAGAGCATGTAAACCGCGCTCAGAACCACGCCGAATCCGGCAACCGCCGCGACTCCAACCTGGAGCCCGTTGATTCCCTCGACCGAGGCTTGGAAAGCTCCCATAAGGGCGAGGAATTCACCGACAAAGCCGCTTGTTCCGGGCAAACCTACATTGGCGAGCATCACCACAAGGAAGAGCGTGGCAAAGTAGGGCATTTGTCGCTTGAGTGCACCGAACGAACTAAGGTCTTGGGTTCCCTTTCGCTGATAAAGGAAAGAGAGAAGCACGAACGTTGCCGCACCTACCAGACCAAGGTTGAACTGTTGGAACGCCGCACCCGCAACTCCGTTGGAGGTAAGCGAGAAGAGACCAACGACCACGAACCCAACGTGGCTGACCGTGGCGAACGCCATGAGCTTGTTGGCGCCCTGCTGACCCGCCGCAACGATTCCACCGTAGATGATGCCGACCGCTCCAATGAGCATAAGGGTCGGAGCCGCCGTGCCGATGACATCTGGGAAGAGTGGGAGGCAGAACCGGAACAGACCGTAAGTTCCGAGCTTGATCACCACACCGCCCACCAGCGCAGCAATCGGCGCATGGCGATAAGTCGAGGTCAACCAGCTGTGGAACGGCACACCGGGCGACTTCACCAAGAAGGCCAAAGCAAAAGTCCAGAAGATGGGAGCTTGAAGGCCCATAGCCTTCGCCCAAAGGGTGCCGTTTGCGACCGACGCTTGGATATCCAGCAGGTGGAAGGAAATCTTGCCCGAGGCCTGCAACTGGAGTTGGCTGAGCAGGACAATGCCCACGAGCATCAAGATCGAACCCGCAAACAGTGCGGCGAAGTACCGAATCGACGCCTTCTTTCGAGCCTCGACTTCGCTCCCTTGACTGCCCCACCCAAGGATGAGGAGCGCTACCGGCGCGAGAGAGAGTTCGAAGAACGTGTAGAACAGGACGAGGTCGAGCGCGGCGAAGACACCGAGCATGGTCGTTTCCAGCGCGAGAATCAGCGCAAAGAACGACGCCGGGCGTTCGATCTTCGAATCACCCACCAGCACGGCAAAGACGCCCAACAAAGCGGTAAGGGCGAACATCCAAAGCGACATTCCGTCCAATCCCACGCTGTACGAAATGCCGAGAGCCGGCATCCAATCGAAGCGCTCGCCGAATTGGAAGTGGAAGGTTCCAGCCTTGAAGGTCTGAACCAACTGGAACGCTCCGAGCAAGGTGACGAGGGAAACGCCCAACGCCACCGGCTTGGCAAACTTCGCCACCGTTTTCGGCAGCAACATCAAGATGAGCGCGCCAATGAACGGGAACCAGATAATGGCGCTTAAGATTTTTGAACCAGACTCGATCACGATTTGCCTCCGTTAAGGGTGCCCCAGATGAGATAGGCGCTGAGGGCAAGGGTTCCGACCACCATCACGAGGGCATAGAACCGAACGTAGCCCGTTTGAACCTTTCTTATTCCCTCTCCCATGCCATCGGCAACCGAGGTTACGACCGATCCGGCCCCTTCCACCAGTCCTCGCTCCAGGCTGGAAGCCACTCCGCGAGCGAACTCTCCGCCACCGTCAACCGCTGCGGTGACGACGCCGCCATCAAAACCAAACTGCTTGGCAGCTGCGAGTCGGAACTTGCTCCATTTGGACTCGTCCCATCCTTCTTTCGCGGGTAGGCCCTTCAGGTAGATCGCAAGCCCAGCGCCGATTCCCAACACCGTTGCGGCAATAGAAAGTGCCATCAGATTGAGACCGAACGGCAAGTGATGAGGGTGGACCTCAACTTTGCCAAGAATCGGTAGGTCGTTCGGATAGAGCCACTTGTAGAAGACCTCGTTGTGATGCATGAGGTAGCCGCCACCTACTGAAAGGAGAGCGAGCACGACCAGCGGGAACCACATGCTGAACGGCACCTCTCGGGGTTTGTGGTTGCCCGTGAGGCCGTGGTGATGATCGTCGTCCCCATGCTCGTCGTGTTCTTCGCCTTCTTGGTGACCATGATGAGCCACCGGAAGATCCGTCCAGCGAGGCTTACCTGCGAACGTCATCAAAGTCATTCGCGTCATATAGAACGCGGTAAGCAGAGCGGTGAAGAGACCAATCCAGCCCGCCAGAACGCTCACGTTCTGACCCGATAGAATCGCATGCTTGTTCTCAAGCGCGGCACCTAGAATGGCTTCTTTACTAAAGAAGCCGCTGAGCCCCGGCACGCCGGAAATCGCAAGCCAGCCGATGAACATCGTTCCAAAGGTGATCGGCAGGTACTTCGCAAGGCCACCGTAATGACGCATGTCTTGCTCGTGAGCCATCGCATGGATCACCGCACCCGCGCCAAGGAACAAGAGAGCCTTGAAGAACGCGTGCGTGGTGACGTGGAACATTCCTGCCCAGTAAGCACCGGCTCCGCAAGCAATGAACATGAATCCAAGCTGCGAAACCGTGGAGTACGCCAGAACCTTCTTAATGTCGGTTTGACCGAACGCGATCAATGCGGCGAAGACCGCGGTAAAGGCACCTACGATCACAATGATTCCGCTCGCGATGGGCGACATCTCGAACACGACGTGCATTCGGTTCAGGAGCACCACGCCAGAGGTGACCATCGTGGCCGCGTGAATGAGTGCCGAAACCGGAGTTGGACCCGCCATTGCATCCGGTAACCAAAGGTAGAGAGGAAACTGAGCCGACTTTCCGCAAGCTCCCACGAACAGTAGCAGGCCAATTGCGGTCGCCAATCCGGGGTTGTTCTTCAGAACGATCTCCAACATCGGCAGGATGTTGTCGTAGCTGAGCAGCCGACCGTCGACGATGTTCTTGCCGAAGTCGGTGGTCATGGTCGCGACCACGATCAGGAACATTCCAAGCGTGAGACCCCAGTCACCGATTCGGTTGACAATGAACGCTTTGTTCGCCGCCTTCGCGTTTTCCAGATCGTGGTACCAGAAGCCGATTAGGAGGTAGCTGCAAAGTCCAACGCCTTCCCAACCCACAAACAGCAGCGGCAGGTTGTTGCCAAGAACAAGGACCAGCATTGCCACCACAAATAGGTTGAGGTAGCTGAAGAACCGGGGGTAGTCCTTGTCTTCCGCCATGTATCCGGTGGCGTAAAGGTGAATCAATGCGCCGATGCCCGTGATGATGAGCACCATCGTCATTGAAAGCGGATCGAGGAGAAACTCGAACGGCACTTTGATGCCGAGGGTGTCGATCCAAGTGGGTCCCGTGACCACCACCGATCGCTGCGGCACAGGTGTGTTGACCATCGCCTGCATGGCCAGGACTCCCGCCACAAACGACAGGGCAATGGGACCCACTGCAAAAATTCCCAGAACTCGCTTGCCCGCTTTATCGCCGAGCCGTCGAAGGATGGATCCACCGAAGAAGCTCTGGAAAAGGAATCCGAGAATGGGCAGACCAAGAATCGCCCATACCAATAGTTCTAAATTCTCCATTCTTCTCCTCTTAGCTCTTCAGCAGGTTGAGTTCGTCGACGTCGATGTTGTCTCGAAGTCGGTAGATCGCCATGATGATGCCGAGCCCAACGGCAACTTCCGCAGCGGCAACCGCCATGATGAAGACCACCATCATCTGACCGCCGATCGCCTTATCGGCTGCGGCAAGAGCTTGTCGACTGCCCTCCTGGACCGACGGATCCACCATCGCAAACTTGTATCTAGCGAACGATAGGAACGTAAGGTTCACCGCGTTCAGCATCAGTTCGATGCACATAAAGATGACAATCGGGTTTCGCCGGATGATGACGCCCGCTGCACCGGTGCAGAACATAAAAACGGCGAGAGCCAGATAGGCGCCTAAGGGAACTCCAACCATTACGAGATCCTCCGCTTTGCAAGCAAGATAGAACCGACCACTCCAACCAGCAACAAGATCGCAACGCCTTCAAAAGGCACCGTGTACTGCGTGAACAAGAAACTCCCAACCGCTTGAGGCGATCCGTAATTCGGCAGCAC
>CAZAVC010000024.1:0-12237 GCA_964488265.1 uncultured Fimbriimonas sp. | reverse complement strand
AATGTCCTTAATCTTTACTGCATGGCAAATGAACCCTCGCCACGGGAGCGAGCAAGTGGCGTTACCGTGGAGGAGGTTCTTGCCGAGACTCCGCGCTTTCAACACAAATTGGGCAGCACCCGATTCTGCCGACCACCCCGTCGCTTCGCGCCACCCCTCCATAGAGGGGAATAGATCTGGTTTCCTAATCGAAACTCGTCAAAGCGGCGGAGCCGCGAGCATCATCGCAGCCCAGGGTTTCAACCCTGGGTTTGGTTCACCCGATTTCTTCTGAACAGCGGAGCCGTGGCAAGACTCTCAAAAATGAGAACCTCTTCCAGGTCTTTGCCAACGGGTCGGGAGAAGCGATGTAGATTCGACCTGCTTCGAAGAGGAGAAATCGACTGGAAGTAGCCAACCCAGGCGTCGACCCAACAATGTAGCAAAAAGCCCCCGACACCCAACGGCGTCGAGGGCTTCAAAACCCGATTACCGGATCACCTAGATCGACTTGGCGAGAATGATCGCCTCAGCGACCTCGCGCATCGTCTTTCGCAGGTTCATGGACTGAATCTGAATGCGGCGATAAGCTTCTTGCTCGTTGAGCTTGTGCTCGTCCATCAGAATGCCCTTCGCACGGTCGACCAGCTTCCGAGCCTCGAGCTTCTCGTTTAGGTTGGTGACTTCCTTGCTGAGCTGGACGTTTTGCTCAAATCGGGCGCGAGCCACTTCGATGCTCGGCGTAAGGTCGCTCGGCTTGAACGGCTTCACCAGGTAAGCGAATACACCCGCGGCTTTCGCTCGATCGACGAGTTCCTTGTCGCTGTAAGCGGTCAGGAGAATCGTCGGCGCGATGTTCTCCTCGGTGATGATGTCCACCGCTTCGATGCCGTCCATCACGGGCATCTTGACGTCCAGAATGCAAACGTCTGGCTTAATCTCGCGAGCAAGATCTACCGCCGCCTTGCCATCGCCCGCTTCTCCGATCACTTCGTAATTCAGGCTTTCAAGCATCTGGCGAAGGTCTAGCCGGATAATCGGATCGTCATCTGCAATCAATACTCGAATCTTTGACATACTCCCAACTCTTCAACACGGCGGTGTGTTTCTGAAATGAACCTTCAGAATACCACGGTACTTCTGAACCTGAAAGAGCCTGAATTTTGAGTCGGCTTGAACCTGCGACACCTGCGCGCAAGTTGGGTCTGTGCGGATCCGACGGTGGAACGTGGGCTTCTCGGGGTTTACTCCTAGGTATGAGCGCAACCCGGCAACTGTTGGAGAATATTATTGACTTCGCGGGGACGTATCCTCCCGCCCAGCTAGCGCCCGAAATTGCGTTTGCCCAATACCTTGACTACATCAAGAATCCCGATCAACAGTGGCTTGTGGGCCACCTGGTTTGGGGTGCGGACAAGCTGGACGTTCTTGCCGAGTTCCTCCTTCGCAACGAGAGCAAACTTGAGTCCACCATAGGGGTAACGGTTGTCGGACGACCTTCTACCAATATGGGCACGTGGGAAGAGTCTCGAGTGGCCGATGCAGGTTCCATGAATGCCTTCCAAGATCGCGTGGATCAGCTTGCCGCAATTGAAGGCTACGAGGTTCGACCGCCGTCCTTCGAAGAGTGGGAAGAGTATCTCGACGGACTTCAAGGCTTTGCCGAGGCGGATGTGTTCGTCGAACTCCCCGGACACGAGGGGTTCGAGGATGCCCTCTCAATTCTCGCGGAAGCAGAATGGCCGATGGTGAAGTTCCGTACAGGCGGAACCAAGGCAGAAGCTTTCCCAACCTCCAAGCAGCTTGCAAACTTCCTTACCCAAGTGGTTGGGCTAGAACTGCCCTTTAAGCTCACCGCCGGACTCCACGAGCCGATTGCTCATCACGACGCCAACCTGGACGTTCACTATCACGGCTTTTTGAACGTCGTGTTTGCAGTGGGGCAGATTTTAGAGAACGATGCTTCACCCAGCGAAGTGGCTCGAATCCTGGATGTCACTGATGCGAAGCGATGGAGCATCTCGCCGGAAGTTTGCCTGGATCAGACAGGGCTGAAATCGGAGACGGTCGATGAGGTGAGAAGTCTGTTCCTCTCCTTCGGGTCCTGCTCGGTGCTTGAGCCATTGGCTGGATTAGATCGTTTGCGCGCTTAATTGATCTGGAAAGCGCCTAGGGCGATTGAAGCGCGTTCGGATTCATACTGTAACCAGTTATGTTCATCGTTCCCGCAACGGCGCGGTCGTGGGTGGCCGTTGATCCTTCTTCGGATTTTTCGCTACAGAATCTTCCGTTCGGCTTACTTGCGCCAGAAGGACGTCACGTCACGCTCGCAACCGCTATCGGCGATTTTGCGGTCGATCTAACCGTCCTTCGAGACGCTGGGTACCTCAGTATTCACAAGTATCGAGTTCTAGACGCTTTTGAAGAGTTCACCAAAGAGGACCTTCAAGAACTTCGACGAGAGCTATTTGAACTGTTCGTGGACACCAATCTCGAACTGAGGAACGATAAGGATACGCGCCAAAAGGCGTTTGTGCCTTTGGAGAGCGCTCGGATGCTTCTGCCCATTCGACCACCCGCGTTTGTCGACTTCTATTCGGGCATCCACCACGCCTCTAACGTGGGCATGATGTTCCGCCCCGATCAGGCTCCTTTACTCCCGAACTATCGCCACCTTCCGGTGGGATACAACGGGCGAGCTTCTAGCGTTGTGGTCTCGGGAACTCCCATCCATAGACCAAGCGGTCAAACCAAACCTAGGCCAGAGGAACCGCCCGTCTTCGGCCCTACGAAGGAATTCGATTTTGAGCTCGAAATGGGTTTTTACACGTCGCGCCCAAGCGCGATGGGCCATCCGGTTCCCATTGAAGGGTGTGAAGACTACATCCTTGGCTTTGTGCTCGTGAATGACTGGTCGGCGCGAGACGTGCAGCGCTGGGAGTATCAGCCGCTCGGTCCTTTCCTCGCAAAGAGTTTTGCGACTTCGACGAGTCCTTGGGTGGTCCTTCCGGATGCTCTCGAGCCGTTCCGGATCACGAATTACGAGCAAGATCCAGAGCCGCCTGCCTACCTGCACTCGCCGAAAGGAATGCGCTACGACTTACGTCTGGAGGTCGAGTTGAAAACGGCAAAGGCGGAAAGCTATCAGCGGATCTCGGCTTCGAACGCGAAGTACCTCTACTGGGGTTTTGAGCAGCAGTTAGCCCATCAAGTTTGTAATGGAACGCCGCTAGGCTTTGGAGACCTCTACGCGAGCGGAACGATCAGTGGTCCTCTTGAAGGGAGCTTCGGGAGCCTGTTGGAACTGACTTGGCGAGGGACCAAGCCGATAACGGTGACGGAGACGGGCGAAACGCGAACCTTCTTGGAGGATGGAGATTCCATTCGCTTCTCGGGCTTTGCGCAAGGAGATGGCTTCCGCGTGGGGTTTGGAAACGTCGAAGGAACGGTTGGGGCCTAGCTCCCAACCGTTTCTTCTGGACGGTTTTGAATCGATCTACTCGTCTTGAGTGAGTTGATCGGCTTGTCGTTGGAAAACGGCATGGACGAATTCGGCGATCGACATCCGCTCTTCGTGATTTTCCGGCACGAATCGAATACCTGCCGCATGGAGTTCGCTACCCGGAATGGGGCTCACGTGGCGAATCTCGCCGCGAAGGTCCAAATTCTCGCCGTCTACAACGGCCACGGTGATCATGCATCGCGCTCCAAGGGAAAGCTCGGATTTCGACCGAACTTGAAGGCCACCCAGACCGATGTCTGTGATGACGACGTTGATGCTGTCTTTCGATCCGTCGAGATTCAAGATTGCGTAGTCGAGAAGTTCGTATCGGATATATCGACGTTTGTCGGTGTTAAACGCTAGGCTCACGGTTTTTCCTCTGGTCTGGTTGAAAGCTAAGCGGCAAGGCTCGTTTCAATCCAGTGGTAACCCTTACTTCTAACTATTTCGGCAAATGTAGCCACAACCTCAGGGTCAAATGCTCCTGACATTACATCTGCTTGTAGCTGTTTAAGGGCGTCTTCGGCACTCATGCCTTGTCGGTAGGCTCGGGAAGATGTCATCGCATCGAACGCGTCCGCTACAGAAGCAATTCGAACGATCATCGGCAAGTCGTCTCCTCGCAGGCCGTTCGGATATCCGCGACCGTTGAGTCTTTCGTGATGATCCCGCACAACAGGGATGCAACCCGCAATCGTGGGAATTCCTTCAAGGATTCTTGCGCCGATGGTTGGGTGTTCCTTCACAAGTCGAAACTCCTCTTCGGTAAGTTTGTCGGGCTTGGTCAAAATGGAATCGGGAATGCCGATCTTGCCGATGTCGTGCATGAGACAGCCCACTTTGAGATCATTCCTCTCTTCTTGGCTCAGCCCCATTGTCTCGGCGATCCAAAGCGCATAAGCCATCACCCGCTCGCTATGACCCGCGGTGTACGGATCCTTCGCCTCCACGGTCTTGACCAGTGTGTGAACCATCGCCTCTAAATGGCGTTCCAGATTGAAAACGGCCCGATGAAGTAGTTCGTTCGACTCGGAAAGTCGTTCTTGGCGATCCCGCAATTCGGCTTCGTACGTCCTGCGCTCGGTGAGGTCGCGCAAGAAGGCGACCACCCGGGGGTGTTGAGCGCGTTCGTCTGCGATGGCGGTTGCCTCAAAGGAGATGTGTCGAATCTGGTTTGGTCCGGTCTCGACGCGAAACTCCATAAGAACGGACGCAAGATTGGTACGACAATCCTCGATCGCTTCTGTGAGGTGAGAAATCGCGGTTTTTCCGATGGAACGGAAGAGATCGTCAATCTCTTTGGCCTCTACATTGGAGCCGAGCAGTTGAACCGCCTTGGGGTTCACATAATCAACGCCGTCACGCGAGAACGAAACGAATCCGATAGGGAGGTGTTCGGTAAGCCGAACTAGGGTTGCTCGAGTCGCCTCCGCTTCTTCTTGAACGCTTTGAAGACGATCCGTTTGCCTTTGCGGGTGCGAGCCGCCAACACAATGTGGGGAACGCTCGCAAAAGCGGCAACGCTGGCATAGGTGGCGAAGTTAGGCTCGGTCCAAGAACTGCCTAGCAGTCCGACCAAAGCGCTGATCCCCAGCGTTATGGCTAAAGCCACGATTACTCGCTCTTTGCCATCGTTATGGTTGCCTAACCATCCCACAGAAGCCCCTTTTGTGCCAACTCAAAGTTGGGTCCCCAATGTTTATATGGGGAATTTCAGAGATTCCTTTAGGTTAAACATGATCAAGGCTCCCTTTAAGGGAGCCTTGATCATTCGGAAAGGTCGAGAAGACCTTACTTCTTGTTGGTGATGAGAACGTGTCCGGTGGTCGGATCGAACTGAACGTTGACCTTGAGGACGTCGCTGATGAAGCTAAGCGGAACGATCGTTCGGCCTCGATCCACGTAAGGAGCGATCTCCAGGCTGATTACGGAGTCGTTGACTTTCGCGTTCTTGTCGCCAACTTTGAACCAAACGCTAGCGCCTTCGGCATTTGCCGATACCGACTTATCGTCATTCATCCAATCTACCGATCCGCCCGCCTTTTCGATGAGGTGTCGGAAAGGAGTCATCGGAACGCCGCCATCCACTCGCGGGGCAACGTCGAATTCGACGAATCGGTTGTTGAGGAGTACGTTGAACGTCGTGATACCGCTAAGACGCTGACCACGGGTGATAGCAAGAAGACCTGCGGTCGTCATCGGCTGAACGGTGACAACGCGAGTTCCGGTCGGGGTCATGTGTCGGTTGCCCATGGCAATCGCACCGTCTACCGGAACGGGCTTCGTTCCAGCCGCTGCATCCACTCGGGTGTTTGCGCCAGTGCCTGCCGTGTCAAGATCGATTGGCTTGCGATCGAGAACCTTGGTGGAAACCGGCTTGACTGTGGGAGCGGTCTTAACGGGAGTCGTGGTCGACTTTGCCGGAGCTGCGGGAGGTACGGCGCCAACCTTCGGAGCGGTTGGGTCGAGCTTGACGTTGGAAGCAACGCTACCGGAGACTTGCGTGTCCTTTACGCCGGCGGCGTTGTCTGCCGTGGTCTTTCCGCCAGTGCTTGCCGGGGTGTACTCAGCGCCAAGTCCTTGTCGCTCGGTTCGGCCATTCGGGTTGTTGACGAAAACTCGGATCTTCTTGGACTTGAACGTGGTTGTGGTCTCGTCCACGACCCAAGCCTCAAGCTCGTGCCAGCCGTTTGCTTCCTTCGAAGTGTCCCAAACGTAGTCGAACGGAGGGTAGTTGGAAAGTCGCTTAAAGTTGTTGTCGACAAAGAAGCTGACGTAGGTGCTCTTGAACTCTCGTCCAAAGCCAACCTTCACTTCAACGGCACCCTGAAGGGATTGACCTTGCTTGACGCCCATCAAGTAGACCGGACCCTTATCGGCAACCTCGGTTGCGATGGTGCTCTTTTGGGTGGAGAGAAGCTTGCCCGTCTTGTCGAAGAGTCGAATCTCGATCTCGTTGTCGCCTTCGCGAAGGTCGCTCAACGTGAGAGTGAAGTTTGTTTCACCCTTATTCGCGGCTTCATCGAGGCTGCGGGTGGAAACGCTTTGACCATTGACTCGCAGTTCGATGAGAGCGGCAAACGCTCCGTCGTACTTAACCGTCAGCGTTGGGCTGTTGGTCGGTCGGTCGATCTTGATCGATGCGTCCCAAAATCCTGCGGAACCTATCGATGCAATGGCTAGAACACCTGCGACCATGCAAGTGCGGCGGAAGTTCGAAAAACGAGCGCGCATCCCCTAAATCCTTCTGAACGCACCCAAGGCGGTCCGTTCTGTCCTCGCTATTGTCGCATTAACTGCGCAAGATGTCAACGTCTGAATGACCGCTATCTCGCGTTTTGACCAGCCTTAACCTTTGTTCGGGCACCTGCGTATTCAACTTTACGTCAAGATGAGTGATATGACCGCCGCGCTGGCCGCTTACGCAAGCCTGATTGTTGCCACCTACCCCCAGGCTGGGTCAGACTCGCTGCAAACCTATCTCCAAAGGCGAGACAACACCCCTTTAAACGCGACGCTTTCGAAGACTCCGACCGGATTGCTCGAAATGGACTTCCAAAGTCAGACCTGGCAGGGCATTGTTTGGAAGCACAAAATGTTGGTCTCCCTTCCCGGGAAAGGAGCCACCCCTTCGCCGTTAGACCCCCAAACTGCGATTCTATTCATTACAGGAGACGGTCCTCGCAACGGCGACTACTTGGACCTCGCCCTTCTGGCGCGAGCAACGGGAATGCCGATCGCGATGCTCTTCAATATTCCCAATCAACCCATTTGGGACATGAAAGAAGACGACCTAATCGCCCACACCTTTCAGAAGTACCTCGAGACAGGAGATGAATCGTGGCCGCTCCTTTTCCCAATGACGAAATCCGCCGTTCGAGCGATGGACTGCTTGGGAGTCATGGCGCAAGACCTTGGCATTCTCCTCAATAAGTTTGTGGTCACCGGTGCCTCGAAAAGAGGATGGACCACTTGGCTCACTGCCGCCACCGGAGATAAACGGGTGGTTGGTATTGCGCCTATGGTCTACGACAACCTCAATCTGAACGCCCAGATGCCGGGTCAAATTGCCAACTGGGGCGAATACTCCGAGCAGATCGCCGACTACACCCGGCGAGGGTTACAAGCGAAATTAGCAACCGTTGAAGGGAAGCGACTCAGCCAGATGGTGGACCCCTACACTTACCGAGCAGGCATCAAGATTCCGACGATGATCGTTAACGGCGCCAACGACGCTTACTGGGTGGCGGATGCGCACACTCGGTATTGGAACGATTTGCGGCAACCGAAGTGGCTCTTGCAGGTGCCCAACAGCGGGCACGGGCTTGAGGATCGAAACCGAGTCGTCGCGTCGGTAGGAGCATTCGCTCGCTCGCTTGCGGGCGAGTTTCCGATGCCAAAAGTCGGTGGTGCTTGGTCTTTCGAGCTAGACGGTTCGCGTCTGAACTACAAGATTCAGTGGGATGGGATCCCGTTTGATCAGGTCACTCTTTGGCGAGCGCAGACGACGAACAAACTCGACTTCCGAAAGTCGAAATGGGAGCGTGTTCAAACCCTGCCCAGCGCGGCAACGGTGACGATCGACTTGGAAAGGGAAGTTTCGGAGGCGTACATGGTCGAGTTCCGAGTTCGATCTTTTGGACGCATTTTTACCGTGACCTCTACGGTGTGTCAGGTCCCCAAAAAAGAAACAGGACACCGATAAGCGTCCTGTTTCCAAGTGCGGTGAAATCAGGGATTACTGCGGCCGCGTGCCCGTTTCGACGGTTAGCACCGAACTGATGCCACCGCGCACGTTGAAGTGACCCGTAATCCGCATCCACCGAGGGTTGCAGGCACCTGCCAACTCGTCGATGAGGCGATTGATGACGCCTTCGTAATAGATCCCCTGATCGCGATAAGAGTAGTAGTAGAGCTTAAGTGCCTTTAGCTCGATGCAGACCTGGTCGGGAATGTATTCCAACTCGATGGTGGCGAAATCGGGCTGACCCGTCTTGGGGCAAACGCTGGTGAATTCCGGGCAGATGTGCTTGATGATGTAGTCGCGATGAGGCGCCGGATTCGGGAACGTTTCAATGGCGGACATTGCCTATAAGGGTACCGCCCGGACCCCTTTCGGGTCTCGCTCAGAGGCTGGGAATCTAGTGCAACAACCCCCGGATTCGTAGGAATCCGAGGGCTGTTGGCTTTGATGAAAGGGTTTTTAAGCCTTCTTGCGTCGTCGCATCGCAGCGACCAGACCAAGTCCCAGAGCGGCGAAGGTTGCGGGCTCCGGAACCGCTGCCGGAGTTGCCATCCAGGAAACACCGTAGAAGTCGGTCGTGTCATCGGCGCCGAAGTCGTACAGTTCAGATCCGAACCGGACGCGGAGCATGTACTTGCCCGTCTGCGGGAGGGTGATGTAGATGTGCTCGCGTGCGATGTACTGCGCCGAAGACTCGGCAACCAGAATAGGCGCGTTTGCGTTGTCGACGTTGTACAGAAGCAGGTCGAAGTTGGAGAACCGATCGTAGCTGGCTTGCGTCAGGTCCTGGTTCGCGGTGAAGTAGGTGTAGTTGGCCTTTGCATTCCAAACCAACGATGCCGTGAACTTGGTGCCGCCTTCCAACAATTGCGCAAAGGTGTAGTCGTTGTCCTCACCGACGTTTGCTCCACCAAAATCCCAGCCTTTTGCTGCAACAGTGCCACCGGAAAGACCGGAAACGTCCGTCGTGCCGTCGCTATAGATCGACAGGGAGGTGCCTACGTCCATTCGACCCGCACCCGTTTGGAAGTCCAGCGCTTGGGTGGTTTTCAGGACTCCACTCACGTTTGTGGTGCCGTTGTCCCAACCCTGGGTCTTGGTCGCTCCAGTTTGCAACACCGACTGGATCACCATGTTCGATTGCGCATTCGCGTTGCTTGCAAACTTATCTTTGCCTGCATCGGCGATCAGGGCCGCACCACCGGCAACGATAGGAGCTGAGAAGCTGGTGCCCGAGACCGATGCATAGGCGGTAGAGTTGCTCGTAGACCACGCGGCCACGACGGCCTCACCCGGTGCGGCGATATCTACCCTTGCCCGAACCGAGTTGATCACCGCGCCCGTTACAGGGTTGTAATAGTCGGTGGGACCAAAATTGGAAAAGCTCGATCGCGTATTGTAGCCATCCGGCGCGAGGGCTCCGACGGCAAAACCGTTCAAGCCGCCTGCGTAACCTCGCACCTGACCGTTGTTGTTACCGGTCGAGATCGCGCTAACCACTCCCGTTTGGTGAATCAGGGCATCGTGAGCAAGCGTTTGAAGATAGAAACCGGTTCGCCCCGCAGAGCCACCAAAACCCCAACTCGAATTCGTTACGTTGGCACGCTTGGTGTTAATGCCGTTCACAACTGCGCCGTAGTAGGCCGAAAACTCGGAGTCTTCCGTGGTGTTGAACGTTCCACCCGATCCAAATCCGGTGGCGATGGTCGCACTTCGAAGCGCAGCGTCGTAGGCTACGCCGCTCGCGAATCCATTGACGTTTGCTCCGGCCGCGTTAGAGGCAGTTCCGGTAGCGTGGACTTGAAAGCTGTTCAGTGCACCAAGTCCAAGAAGGAGATCGGCGTTGGTCATCTTCGGCGAGAGGGCCTGGTGTCCAATCCAGGAAAGTCCACCTTCTACAATCGCGATCGTAGATCGTGTGCCCGTGTATCCCAGCGAGTGGGCACCATTGGCGCCTACAACGGGGAACAGGTTGATGTTGCTGGAGTTGCCGCCCGTCAAGTAGTTCTCGTTTCCGGTGAAGTAACCGTCTTGGAGAAGAAGCGATGCATGCTTTTCTTGAGTGATCACCGATGAGGCGGGCTGGAACTGGCGATCAATCTCGTCCAGCGGGAGACTCTGCGCCATCACCACGGGTGCGCAAGAAAACACGAGCGAAAGGGAAAGAAATCGAAGTTTCATCATTGAACCAACCAAATGCAACTTTCGAGCCGAAACCCGAAGAGACCTCCATCATTTTACGGCAATGACCCTTGGGCAGAGCCGGCAATTTAGCGAGAAGTGTTAAGGCAACCGAACGATACGGGGTTCAATCCTTGGAAAAAATGGAAAAAGGCCCACTCGAAAACCGAGTGAGCCTTTGGCCTGCTTTAGCGAACCGGAGTTCTTAGAACTTGTGGATCGCGTGACCCATTGCATCCTCGAACGCCTCGATCACAGCCTCGGCCATGGTCGGGTGAGCGTGGATGGTATCGGCCATTGATTCGAGAGTTGCTTCAAGCTTGATCGCCACAACCGCTTCGTGGATAAGGTCGGTGACGTGTCCGCCAAGCATGTGAACGCCCAACACTTGACCGTACTTCTTCTCGGCGACAACCTTCACGAAGCCCTCGGTTTCGTTGGACGCCATTGCCTTAGCGAAGATCATGAACTTGGAGCGACCCACGACCACGTCGTAGCCCTTCTCCTTCGCTTGACCTTCCGTGAGACCAACCGAAGCCACTTCCGGAGCGGTGTAAACCGCGTTCGGAACCACGTTGTAGTCCACGGTCTTGTTGGCGCCTTGGAGAATGTTGGCAACTGCGACCAGACCCTCTTGCTGAGCGACGTGTGCGAGCTGAATTCGACCCGTGACGTCTCCGATCGCCCAAATGTTGTCTGCGTGGGTTCGAAGAGTGTCGTCCACGACTTCAACACCACGGCGGTGAAGCTTCACGCCCACACCCTCCAGGTTCATGCCCTCGGTGTTTGCCTTTCGACCGACGCCGAGGAGAAGCACTTCGGCCTCGATCTCTTCGACCTCGGCACCCTTCTTCACGAATGCCTTCCAGCCATTGGCGGTCTTTTCGACCTTTTCAATCGTCGCGCCGGTTTTAACCGCGATTCCGGACTTGGTAAAGATCTTGCCGAGTTCCTTGCCGAGATCTTCATCCATTACTGGAAGAAGCTGCGGCATCATCTCGACCAAGGTGACCTTCGATCCGAGACCGGAGAACACGTAAGAGAATTCGCATCCGACCGCGCCGCCGCCAAGAACGATCATGCTCTTAGGAACGTGGGTTGCGGTAACGGCCTCGTCGCTGGTCCAAACGCCTTCCTCGCGACCGCCTTGAAGTCCAGGTATGGGAAGGTGGATGACCGACGAACCCATCGCAAGGATGAAGTTTTTGCCGCGTAGGGTCTGGCTCTTGCCGTCCTTCGTGACCTCGATCGTGTTTCGATCGACAAACTTTGCAAAGCCCTCAACGTGAGTGACCTTGTTCTTCTTGAAGAGCATGCCGATGCCACCGCGCTCGGTGAGAACGATCTTCTCTTTGCGCTTCATGAAAGCGTCAAAGTCCATCTCGGCATTCTCGATCGGCTTGAGACCCCAATCCTTTGCCTTTTTCGCCTTGTTGAGCATTTCAACGGAGGCGATCATTGCCTTGGAAGGGACGCATCCCCAGTTCAAACAGGTACCGCCGAGATACTCTTTCTCGACGCAGATAACCTTCGCTCCAAGTTGCGCAGCGCGGATAGCGGCGAAATAGCCGCCAGGGCCCGCTCCGATAACGATAAGATCGGCGTCAAAGTTCTCGTTGGCCATGGGTTGGGGTTGCTCCTTCGTAACGGGAATTCCAGAAATCGCTTCGATGATCGAAGGCGAGGGTTTGGGGGTGAGTGTGGCGCTTGCCGCCGAGACCGTTAGGTCAGGGTCAACCGCCGTTGGTGCGGATGTAGTTTGGTGCGACGAATCGGTCGCCTCTGCTCGATCTTGAATGTGATCGTTCTCCATCCTCAATTTTTCCAAACG
>CAZAVC010000023.1:0-12571 GCA_964488265.1 uncultured Fimbriimonas sp. | reverse complement strand
ATCTTCCTCGTTGGTTCAGGAATCGGAGCAAATCCTAAGTGGTACGCCCTTGAAACCAACTGGTTCAAGAAGCTGGAAGCCAAAGAGATGCACATTGTTGATCGACCCAAGAAGTGGTTCATCATCTCTGCTCTCACGGTTGTCGTTGGCATTCCTTTCGCATTCATGGGAGGATTCAAGTTCAACGTTGAATTCACGGGTGGAACGGAACTCGTTTATACGGTTCCTGCTTCATCCAACCTGGTCCCAAGCACGGTTTCATCCAATCTCGAAAAGGCCGGGCTGAAGGGAAGTAACGTCAAACTTGGTTCTAGCCAAGCGAACGAGAAGATTCTGTACATCACCATTCCGCCTTCGGAAAAGGTGAAGTCGATGACGACCAACGCCGAAAAGGGTGACTTCGTTGCTCAATCCGGTGGGCTCCAAGGAGCAACGCTCAAGGAACTCAGCGACATTGGACCAACCGTTCAGCGGGAAGTTCAAGAAGGTGCGATCAAGGGTGTTGTCTTCTCGACTGGCTTGATCATCATCTACCTAGCTCTCCGATTCGGATTCTCGGTAGGCGGTTTCAAGCAAGGTCTGCGATTTGGGCTTTCCGCAGTGGGTGCCCTTATCCACGACATCTTGGTTGTTATCTTCCTCGCCGCAGCCGTTGGCTACTTCCAAGGTTGGGAAATCAGTGCGCTGTTCTTAACCGCGATGCTCACGATCATCGGGTTCTCTGTTCACGACACGATTGTCATCTTCGATCGAATTCGAGAGAACTTGGCTCACCCGACGGCGGGTGAAAACCTTGCGCACTTGATGAACGAATCCGTTCGTCAGTCGTTCGCACGATCCTTGAACACGTCGCTCACGGTTATTGCGACCTTGCTCATCCTTATCTTTGGCGGAACCACTTCGCCGGACCTGAAGTTCTTCATGCTCACGATGCTTATTGGCATCATCTCTGGAACTTACTCGTCCATCTTCAATGCGGCGCCGATCCTTTACCTTTGGGATAAGGCGATCATTAAAAAGCGAGGCGAAAGCGAGGGATTGGTCGCGCACGCGCTCAAGCAGCTCAACCAGAACCAAGTTGTTGCCACCCGCGTTGAGCAAGCCACCGTCACCGCACAATCGGGTACCCAGCGACAATACGGTCAGGTTCGGCGGCGAGCCAATCAGCAAGTCAAAGACAGCTGGAAAGAACTCGACTAACGCACGAAACCGTCAGCAAGGTAATCAGGCGGTCACTCCGGTGACCGCCTTTTTGTTAACTGGGGGTCAAGAGCCCAAGTTTTGGGGTTTCCTCTTAGGGTGATCCGAAGTGCAGTTCGAATCTTTTCACTTTTAGTTACTCTCTCTCTTTCCGTTATCGGAGCCGCGCAATCGGCGATTCCGGAACGAGTTCTGTTGAACTCTCACGAAGACCTCAGCCGAAACGCAGTCGTATCGTGGCGAACTGAGGCTACCGTCGAGAAGTCTCTCGGTCAGATCTCGGTTGCCTCGGCCGACCCAAGATTCGTGAAGACGGCGCGCGAGGTCGTGGGTACCTCACAGACGGTCGTGCTTTCGAATGGGAACAAGGCGCAGTATCACCGAGTTCGCTTTGAGGGACTCACTCCAGGAACAGCCTACAGCTACCGAGTTGGTGACGGGAAGACATGGAGCGAGTGGATCGACTTCCGAACTGCTCAGGCCGTCTCAGAAGCTGAAAAGGTCCAACCGTTCAGCTTCATCTACTTTGGCGATGCCCAAAATGACGTCAAGTCGCTTTGGTCCCGGGCGATCCGAAATTCCTATCGAGAACTCCCCAAGACTGACCTACTGGTCCATGCGGGCGACCTGATCAATGTGGCAAACAATGACAACGAGTGGGCAGATTGGTTTTATGCCGGATCGTTCATTCACGGCTCCATTCCTTGCCTGGCTGTGCCAGGGAATCATGAGTACGCGAAGGTTGGCGATGCCCGGGCTATCTCAACATTCTGGAAACCACAATTTGCCCAACCATCTAACGGGCTAGCTGGCCTAGAAGGATCCAACTTCGCCATCAACTATCAGGGGGCTCTGTTCATCGCTCTCAACTCAAACGAGCGCATCGAAGAGCAAACAAAATGGTTGGAGTCGACTCTGTCCAAGTCAAAAGCTCGGTGGATTTTTGCGACCTTCCATCACCCCGTCTACTCAACGGCAAAGAATCGGGATAACCCAGAGATTAGGAAGCAATGGCAGCCGCTTTTCCAAAAGTACAACGTTGCACTGGTTCTTCAAGGGCACGATCACACCTACGGAAGGTTCAACGTTCCCACGGGCCTTACCGCTCAAGACAAGGGCAGCGGAACTGTGTATGTCGTCTCGGTAAGTGGTCCCAAGATGTACGAACTTGGTGAGACTGCAGAAAAGGATATGGACAAGGTCGCCAACTGGACGCAGCTTTTCCAAATCATTCGAGTCACCCACGACAAAGTGCGCTTCGAGGCGTACAAAATCACGGGTGAACTGTTCGACGCGTTCGAACTAACGAAGAACCGAAACGGCTCGAATCGATTCGTCAAGGTGAAGGTCCCCAGCAGCCGCTAGGGAAGTTAATCGTACATCTCTCGAAGGGTGCGGGGATTTTGCCTCCACCCTTCTTCAACTCGTACGTGTAATTCCAGGAAGATTTGCTTCCCGAGCATTTCCTCGATTTCCTTGCGTGAATCGGTGCCGATGCTCTTTATGAATTGCCCACCTCTTCCTAAGAGAATTGCCCGCTGACTCGATTTGTCGACAATGATCGAAGCCAGAATTCGGACGATGTTCTCTTCGTCCTGCCAGGATTCGACCACCACGCCGGTCGCGTGAGGAACCTCTTCGCGAGTTCTTTCGAGAATCTTTTCTCGAACAAATTCACCCGCCATGAACCGAGCACTCTGATCCGTAAACTCGTCTTCCGGGAATAGGGGTGCTCGTTGAGGCAACCGAGAGACCAACAGGTCGACCAGCTTCTGAACGTTGGTGCCCTTCGTCGCCGTGGTGAGCATGTAGTCTTCCTCGCCTACACCAACAAGTTCGCAATAGGCTTCTACATTCCGAATCACTTGTTCGGCCCGCAGTTTGTCCATCTTGTTAAGGCACACGACCACGGGAACTCCGCAAGATCGTACAAGGGCGGCGACGTGTCGATCCTCATCGTCCGGCGACTTGGATCCGTCGACGACGTACAGAACAAGGTCCAGATCGTGAAGCGCAGACCGTGCCTGTTCCACCATGGAGCGACCAAGGCGGTTGTGCGGCTCGTGGATACCTGGTGTATCCACAAACGCAATCTGATACGTGTCTGTGGTCGCAATACCCAGAACACTCCTTCGAGTGGTCTGGGGCTTGTTGGAGACAATGCTCACTTTATGCCCAACAATGAAGTTGAGCAAGGTGCTTTTGCCTACGTTGGGTTTACCGATGAGGGCGACGCGTCCGGATCTAAAGTCCATCTTTCTCAGTCCTTCCTTCGGAACACTACGGGCATGTCAAAGTCGTCTCCGACCGCGTAATTTTCAACGGTCGCGTCCGCTGGGATATCGTTCCGATCGCGTCCTCGATTCCCTCGTCGCCGTCGTCGTCTCGACCGACCTTGAACCTCGGATGTCACTTCATCCTCGGCGGAATCTTCAGATGGTTCCTCCACGGGCCGCAAGAACCATTCATCAATGGAATCTTCGGTTTCGAATCCGTTCATGAACTCGTCAAGCCGAACGATTGGAACATCAAAGTTCGTTGCGTCGACACGGATATTGGAGTCTCGAGGGGGCAACTCGGAGATCTTGAGCAATTCGTTAGGGTTTTGCTCAAGCATCGCCTGAAGGTCTTCCTTCGGACCCACGTAGTAGGTGTGGTTGCTACCGTCAATCCCGATGAATCGGAGGTTCGTGGCATCGACCATCGCCCAATCGCCAGAAGAAGCGTTGATCGCGCTCCAACGGTTAGGCATTGTGATTGCCCGGGATCCCTCTGCGGAGCAGTGGACGGTGAGGAACGGAGGTCGAACGTGGACCACATCGTCGCTGTGGCTCCAAACGTGCGCACCTGCCATTTGAGCAAGAGCCCGAATGAGCCCCGAATTCACGGTTGCTTCGCCTAGGAACACCGACGTCCAATCAAGATCGGGCATCTCTCCCGTAACGTTACGAACGACAAAGCTGGGGAGACCACTTTGGGTGTACTCGCCGATAACGTGTCCGTCTTCAGGAATCGCGAAGTACGTGGGTGACAGTTCCACGTCTGACTTGATCGTCCCCGTGGGGAACGCAGAAGCGAGCGGATGACGACGATCTAGGATCGTCGTTCCCGGCTTGCTGAAGATAGGCTGAGGCTTGATGGCGATGCCCGTTACTTCACGCACTCGCTCCAAGGAATCTCGCCCGGAATCGAAGAGTCCGCCCGCATATAGCCAGGCGAGAACCTTACCATCGCGCTGGAGCCGAGTTTTGATCGCGGCACGCAGATCCGACCGAATATCCCAGGCGTTGACGAAGATGTTGAGCTTCGTCTCAGGGAATCTCTCGCGGTGTGCAAGGTCGCTGATCAGATAGAAACCAACGCTTACGCCCGCCCGCAACACTGCTTCTCGTAAGGAGTGAAGAAGGGTCTTGAAGGCATTTTGGTCGTTGACGTAAGCCAGCGTTCTCTCATCTAAGAAGACGGCAACTTCTGGATCCTTCGTGTCCGCCGCCATGCGACGAACAAGAACATCTTCGCTCTTTGCGGCACGCTCCCAAACGCTGTTGGCGGTAAGCCACCCATTGCCAAACGTATCGGACCAAATGAGGCCCGCCGAATGCGCCAACGCCCCGCCCAGATCGCGATTGTGAACGCTCTCAAGGGCCTGAGGTGTGCGAAGCATTACGTTATGGGTGTCAGGCTCGGTTCCGCGGGCAAGGGAAGTCTTGTAGTCCAGCTCGCTAAAGAACAACTTGCCGTTGAGGGCAAAGCTGTCGACCATGGTTGCAAACGGCGCACACTGACCAGGCTCTCGCGAAGAGTAGCCGCTTGGCGCGGAGATGAAGTCGATTTCGGGTGTCCGTAGAACCTTCCCGAGCGAAAGTTGGCAGCTGTTCGGATGCGGGTGCTCCAAGCTAAGGCCGTACTCAAGACCGATCAGGAACCAACCTTCCGAAGCTTCCTTAAGCGCGTACGAGACGTCGGCGATTCGGGCCATTGTTTGATCGCTGTAGAACAGCATCGCATCCACAATCGGCCTTTGCTTACGGTCGAGCAGAATCGAACGATCCTCTTTTCGGAGTTCAACTTTCGGAAGAATGATGTCTTCAAAGGTCGCCGAGCCATCGAACCAAGAGGCTTGGAGCATGACGTCGTCGTTAACGTAGCGCTCTCGCACCCACGCTCGGAACTTCTCCTGCGCGGCTTGGCTTCGATCCGGAGTGATCTCGGCGGGTTGGAACCAGATTCCACTATCTAGGTGAAGACCCAAAACGCTACTTGCGACGTTGGAGGATCGCAGGGCTTTGGTAAACCGGACCAGCAGCTTGATGGCATCGTTCCAGATGGCGTCGTCGGAAAGACTCGGCCGACCGATGCGACCATTGCCCAATCGATAAACCGCACTGGGATACCGCTCGTCCCATCCACCCGCGAAATCGAGCCGAATTCGGAATGCGACCTGAGCTTGCGGATCGACTTCAAGAGTCTTTCTCACTAGATCGGATGCACGCCGGGCGGCCGCATCTACTCCGTTCTCATCGAGGTGAACATCCAACCGATATAGGAAGAGATGGACACCCGCCTCGGCCGCCTGTTTGACTTGGTCGAGCACATTGGCAACACGAGTGTCATCGGCAGGCTCGGAGGCGAAGAAGAATGGCGGGAAGACTTTGCCACCCTTTACAAGCGTCGGCTGACCGTTGCGAACGATGACCTGAGGCGCTGCCTCCGGAATCTCGATAAGGGCTCGCGGCGGGATGATCGACTTTGGCTTTTCACGAAGTTTCGGCCGGAAGGTTGGAGCCGAGTTGTCATCTTCAACAGGCGTATCCCATTCAGATTCTTCGGATTCCTGTGAAGACGCCTTTTCTGGAGCTACCTCCGCTTTAGGGCCACGGCGGTTGTTTCGAGATCGTCTTCGATCCCCGTCTCGGTCCGACGATCGGGGCTCTTCAGATTCGGTGGGACCCTCTGTCTTCTCTCGCCAAACGGGCATCGGAAGATCGATATCAAGGCTCAGGAACTCCTCGATAGGTGCGAGGTCGACGGGAGGAAGCTTTGCTACCTTACGCTCCGGGGTTGACGGTTTCGCCGAGTTTTCGCTCGTCTCGCGGGCCTTCGGATCACGGGCGGGTCTGACTACTGGAGCCGACGTTGATCGGGGACGGAAAGAAAGCTGAATATCGCTTAGATCGCCATCGACTTCGGAGGGTGAAAATGCAGGTGCAGAGACCTTTGCGACGGGAGCTGTCGGCGCGATAACTGCGGTGTCTTCCGTCTTCGCTCGGCCGAGTCGGCCGCGAACCGGACGTGGCGTCGTCTTGGACTCTTCCGGCGCTACCTGCTCCACTACGCGAGACTCGGTAACGCGGGGCTTATCGGTGTTCCTCGCAGGACGCACCGACTCTCGCGATCGGAACGTTGGAATCGGAAGATCCAGGTCGTCAGCGGTATCCGTTGCGATAACCTCCGCAACGGGCGAGAGAGTTGCCTTTGGCTCGACCTCTCGTTTGTTTCGGAAACTCCGCCGAGGAGCTTTTTCCTCGAGTTTCGATTCGACCTTGGACTCCGGCTTGACCACGACTGCCGGAGCATTCAGGTCAGTTGTTTCTTCTGACTTAGGAAGCTTCTTACCCAGGCGCTTTGGTGCAGCGGGTGTAGAAGGGGAAATTTGGGTTGAAGGGGCAGACGTCTCGGTGAAGTCGGTTTCTAGTTGCTTTTTCCGGGGCATGTTAGTGATTTGTTCGTTGTTCGTAAAGCCCACTCGAGAAGAGCTTGGGGAGTGTCAAGTAAAACGGTTGGCTCTTCACTTTGAAGAGCATCCTGAGAGGCGGCACCGTAAGAAACCGCCACCGTGGCGAGCCCTGCGTCCGCGCCGCATCTCATATCAAAGACGGAATCGCCAATGAATAAGGAGCGCGATGCCTGGCATCCAAGTTTCTGCAGTGCAAGCAGCGCACTTTCCGGATGGGGCTTAGGGTCGTGTACGTCAGAAGCGCAGACGGTTGCATCAATGTAATCTGCCCAGTCGATTCGCTGCATAAAGCTCTCGAGTTCGAATCGGTTTTTGGAAGTTACAAGGGCAATTCGTGCGCCGGATTGAGAGAAAATCTTTAGGGCTTCAATGGCCGAAGAAAACGGTTGCTCCAGGGAGACGTTCTTTTCGAATGCCTCCATTGCGAACTCGGTCATCTCGTCGATCTCGTCTTGCGACGGTTCGATGTCGGTGAAGAGCCGAAGTTGCTTGCGAAGAGGTGTCCCGATGAGTCCACGCACCACTTCCGGAGCCAGATGCACGCCACGATACTTTGCGAAAGTCTCCGTTAGACCGGCGACGATCATGTCAACGCTATCCATTAAGGTGCCGTCGACGTCGAAGAGGACAGCTTCAATGGTAGTTGGGATCGGCCGTCCTGGCATCTCCCCTATTATGGCAGATTGATTGAACCTATGTCGAACTTGGGTGAGTAGGCGTGGGGGGACTAAAGGAAATCGTGATCTCGCCGATAACCCCTGTGTAGAGCATGGAAGTTAAAAACGTCTCTGAGACGCCCTTCCTGTTCGGATTCGCTCCGCCAAGCACAGAATCGGAAACTCCTACCGGGGAATTTGCAGCGGTTTTGGCAGGTATCGGCGAATCACGAACACCGCTCTCAACAATGGCAGAAGCAGTGGGATTGGAGCCGAATGCTCCCCTACAGAAGCTGGACTCGCCAGAGTTGAGACAGGGCGAAGTTGGTATGGACCTGGTGCCTCAGTTGCACGAGGTTGATCAGTCGTTCATCACCAAACCGGATGCGGCGATGATTGCCCCGAAGGCGTCTTCTCGCCCGAAAGTGGTGTCAGTCGAGAGCGGATTTGCCGCAGTCGAGGTGATTGCGAGAACTCCTCCTTTGCAACCGGAAGTTGCAAAACTTCTGCCGAATCCGAGCGTGACAGGCAGGGGAAGTTCCGTGGCACCGATTCTCGACCCTTCCTTGGTCATCAAAGAAGAAATTCTCTCGCATGAGTTGGAGCCGCAATCTGCTGAGCTCGACGATAGAATCGTTGATCTTCAGCTACTCATCGGGGAAGAACGGGCGCGAAATGCATCACTGCAATCAACCATCGATCTGACCATGCCAGAACCCTTGGTTCAAGTCCCGATCGCCCTCCCCTTAGCAACGTATGGTCCCGGTCAAGCAAAAGTGGAAGGACAGTTTGTTTCAGGGCAGGTTCTCAAGGAAAGGTCCAAAACTGAAGGGTTAGTAAAGAGATCAATCGAAGCTTCGCCGGAGATCGCAGGCGGAGTCCAGCGGGTCCAGCTAACGGTTGAAAATCAACGTCAATTGTTCGGATCGGTGAATGGGAAGGCAAAGGCTCGAGGTGCAGACATTCCATTCTTGGAACAGGTTCGCAAAGTTTCTGGACAAAATGGCCCGCTCCCACGAGTCGACCTTAATCTGCCGAAGGTCCCTGAAGGAACTCCCATGATCCTCCAACCGAATTTGGGTGGAGAAGGCAAGGTCTCGACAGACGCGGAAACTTTGGAACTCAACTACTTGCCTGGCACGAAGTCCACTTTCGCTGAGGTCAGTGAGGCGTTAGGAATCATCGGCATTTCACTTTCCGAAGAGACGACTTTCGAACAGGATTCCAACCTCACCGCTTCAATCGAGCTCGCGGAGGGGACGACAAAATCGCCGGATGCGAAGATCTTTTCCCCGGCTCCTGATTTCCGAGCAAGGTTACACAGCTCATCGATCCTAAAGGAATCTGGGGTTGCGCCTCTGCCGGTTGACCCAGCCCTGGTTGAGTCAATACCAAGTAGCGAATTTAACCAACTCTCGACTTCGCCCGACTCGGTCAAGAAAGCAATCGCGCATACCTGGGCAGTGCTGGACAAGTCGGTGCGAAAGGGTCTGGGTACGGTGCCAAATCAGACCCCTCCCGATGCTAAGACTTATTCTGCGACGGGAACGTCGTCTGCGGTATCAAACCCGCAAGGGATGGACTCTCGCGTGTCCGAACCCGTGACAATGGGCTCGAACTCAAATACCGCCCTCTCATCGAACCGGCTCTGGCAAGCCGGAAATTTGGTTTCAACCAAACCCGGTCAAGGGTTGCCAAAAGAAGCTCAGCAAGGAGATCAAGTGTCTGCTACGGAAGCGGGAACACCACCGGAGGGATCGCGATTCCCCTCTGAGCCGGAGGGTTTGGTTGTTGGCAAAGGGTCGGAGGTGCAAGTCCCCACTCCATCGACTCTGGCCGTGCAACCTGCTCCGAGCAAGTTGGAATCGAAGGAGGTCGTGAACAAAGTTTCCGATGGTCGCCTTGCTATTGAAGGGAATCACTCTCTCCTAGAAATTCGGTCCGAAACAGTCCGAAAAGTGGCGGAGCACCTAGATCGACTCTTGGTGACCCGATCCAAATCGGAAAGTGTCATCCGGATGCAGCCCGAAGAACTCGGCTCAATCACCCTCGTCGTACGAAATGTCAAGAACGATATTGAAGCAGTTGTGACGGCTTCAGACGAGCGCGTTCGTGAACTTCTGCACGACTCTCGACAAGACCTCGTTCATAACCTGCAACAGAAGGGGCATACCGAAGTGCGAGTGACCGTTGCGGCAGAAGCGAATCCAGGAGATAGGCAACCGTCTCACCGGGACCCTTCAGCGGGCGATCAGGGACAACGCCATCCGGGTAACTCCGATTTCAGTTCGGCTTCCAATGGGCAGTCCTTCTCAAGAGACCAGGGGCAGCAAAGTCAAAATGGTCAGCAGGGAAGTAACCCCGGAAGAGCATTTCGCTTCGAAGACGATCGAGGTCTTCAACCGGAAACAGCCCCCTCGAAAAAATCGGAAACCTTCCGAAGATTCCAGAAAGTGATCGACGTGGCGATCTAAGGCAAATACATGAGCATTTCAAACGTAAGCAATACTTCAAACTACGTCGTTCCGAAACTTCCAACCGCTCGGAAAAGCGAATTGGATATGGACGCATTTCTGAAGCTCCTCACCGTTCAGCTGGCAAACCAAAACCCGCTGGAACCGATGAATGACCGAGACTTCTTTGCGCAAATGGCTCAGCTGGGTCAGGTGCAGGGAATGGATCAGCTGAACAAACAAGCCCAGCTGGAACAAGCTCAGAACCTAATGGGTAAAGAAGTTACCGCCGTTCGCCCGATGACCGAAGGAAACACGGGTGAAAACGAACTGGTCACGGGCATCGTTAGCAAACTCAACGTACGTAACGGTCAATACTATGTCGGCATTAAGGAGGCCGACGGCGGAATTGTTGAAGTTCAAATGAACAACATTCAGGCCGTAACCCCTCAACGAAACGTGAGTGACTACCTGCCGTTGGTTGGACGGCAAGTAACTGGGTCGATCACCAATGGAACCGCCTCGGTTCCTGTGGCGGGAGAGGTGAAAGGGGTTGAGACCAAGGATGGACAAATCGTTCTTCGTGTCCAAGATGCCTCTGGGAAGGTGCAGACCTTGCCTCTCGAACGTCTAGAGTCCGTTAGCTAGCGTATGGATAGAATTCAGAACCCAAAAATCGCCGGGTTGGTCCCAAACGGACTCCCGGAGATTCAGCCTGCGGCCCGCACGGGTCCTTCAATCGCCCCTGGAGAGTTCCAGTCGATCCTCGATGATCGGCTGAAAGTCTCAGGTCACGCCCAAACACGAATGCAGAGCCGAAACATTCAGTTAGAGCCTGCCGATTGGGATCGCGTGATGAAAGGGGTGGACAAAGCAGCGGAAAAAGGAGCGAAGGAATCGTTGGTGTTAGTCGATGATGTAGCGCTCGTGGTCAGCATCAAAAACCGTACGGTGATCACAGCGGTGGATCGCCAGAACTTGAAGGAAAACGTCTTTACAAATATTGATAGCGCGGTGGTCGTCTGACCTAAAGAACTATCAAACTAGTCCGATACAATCTGTGGTGGAAAAGAGCTGGACCAGGTGAACCCTGGAGGCCAAGCTAGAGGAGCGAATCTCCAAAGGCAATCCACCCTGTTCAACAGCAAACAGGGAAACAAATATGCTACAAGCACTCTTGGCCGGTGTTGCCTCTATTAAGTCGCAACAAACTCGAATGAACGTCATTGGCAACAACCTTGCCAACGTCAACACAACTGCCTACAAAGGCTCCCGCGTGACCTTTCAGGACATGCTCTCTCAAACCGTTCGCGGCGCCGCTCGACCGAGTGAAAGCCGAGGTGGTACTAACGCTATCCAATACGGTTTGGGTGTTTTGGTGGCCGGTACGGACACCAACAACGAGCAAGGTTCCTTGAACGCAACGAACCGACCGACCGACCTCGCCATTCAAGGAAATGGCTACTTTATGATCTCTAACACAGATCGTATCGCCTACACCCGAGACGGTGGTTTTGACCTTGACGCCGCGGGTGACCTCGTCCACCGAGCCACGGGTGAGCGTGCGGCGGGTTGGAGTGCAGATGCGTTCGGCAACATCGATACGAGTGCGCCCATTGGTACAGCAAGCACGATCAACGTTCCTCTTGGCAGCCTCAACGCGGTTCAGGTGACTTCTCGAATGTCCTTCACGGGCAACTTGAATGGAAACGCCACGCCGACCGATGCCTGGACAGCGCAGATTCGAGTCTTCGATGGTCTGGGTGGTTCGCACGACTTGACAGTTGAGTTCACCAACCGACAAAACCCCTCGATCGGAACTCCTCCGACCGGAGCAGTTACCTCGTGGGACTGGGCAATGTACGAGGGACCTGCGGGAACGGGAACGCTTGTTGGTTCATCGGCTACACCAGGTAACGAGCGACTTTATTTCGACACGAACGGTCGAGCAGTGAGCGATCTAGCCTCGGGTACGTTCAACTCCATCACCGTGCCGGGTTCGGGTGGTGCGGCTGCGTTCCCGATTCAGGTTGATTTTGGAACCATCACTCAGTTGCGGGGTGATACACAGGTGAACGCCCGAGAGCAAAACGGTTTCCCTCCTGGATCGCTGCAAAGCTTTACCGTAGGAAGCGACGGTGTGATCACCGGTCTCTTCACCAACGGTCTGACCCGACCTCTGGGACAACTCGCCATGAGCATCTTCTCGAACCCGCAAGGTTTGGAGCGAATGGGTAACAACCTTTGGCGCGCCACGGACAACAGCGGAATCGCCGTTGTGGGTGCTCCGCGAAACGGTGGTCGAGGCATTATCAACGCGGGCTTCCTTGAGCAATCCAACGTTGACATTGGAAACGAGTTCACCGACCTTATCGTCACCCAGCGTGGCTTCCAAGCGAACACCCGAGTGGTCACGACGGTTGACGAGATGCTTCAAGACCTAATCAACATGAAGCGATAATCGCTTCATTAAACAGAGTGCTTAACGCCCTCCCCATCTAAGGGGAGGGCTTCACTTTTTTTCG
>CAZAVC010000022.1:0-12752 GCA_964488265.1 uncultured Fimbriimonas sp. | reverse complement strand
ACCCTCCGGTATTTCCCGAGATCCACGACTATACTTAGTTAAATGGCTAAGTATTCAGACGTCATTTCTCCGTTCTATACAGCTGGCGAGCTGGAGCGAGAGATCGTTCTCACAAGGGTCATCAAGGCTCACCGGGAAAGAGTCTTTCAGGCCTGGGTCGACCCGCAAAAGATGTTTCAGTGGTTTGGTCCGGAAGGTTTTGTCTGCCAGGTTCACGAAGCTCCCGCTGCGAACGTAGGGGTTGTTTGGAGCTTCGACATGCTCGCTCCGAACGGGCACGTCTTTGACAACCGAATCGAGTTCGTGGAAATCATTCCGAACGAGCGTATTGTTTGGATTCACGGCACGTTGCAAGCAGACGATCCGAACCGTTTTCGAATGACGATCACCTTCGACGATAGTACGGAGGGTTCGACCATCGTCACCTTGAGGCAGATTCACCCATCTCCCGAACGTCGCAAGATGGTCATCGGGTTCGGCGCGGTGGAGCTTGGCATGCAAACCCTCGACAAACTCGCTCGGTCGCTCGATGCCTAGCGGTTCCGTTCTTCAGGTTGCCGACGACTCGGTTGGGTCGGTACTTCACGCCCTCGCCGATCCCACTCGGCGAGCGGTCGTGAGTCGATTGGCACGAGGTCCGGCGTCTACAGGGGCCCTGGCCGAACCGTTCGGCATGGCGCTGCCCTCGTTCACTCAGCACATGGCGATTTTGGAAAAGGCGGGGCTGGTGACCTCGCAGAAAGTGGGCCGAGTGCGAACCTACTCTTTGGATGTTACGGCTTTGACTCAGGCGAACGCGTGGATTCAGGAGCAGGTAGATGTTTGGAACAGTCGCCTTGATCGGATGCAGGCTTTCGTGGAGTCGGGGGATTAATGAATCGAAACCCATCGATTGTCCGTCCTTAGGCATCGCCTTCGGACAGGGTTCCAGCGGATCGCGGTATAATTCCTTTTCACCCTGCTGCGATGGTGTGTCCTCCGACCGAGGAACCTCACCCGCTGGCGGCGAAATCCAAAGGGAAAATTATGGCAAACCGCAAATACGAAGCGTTTTATATCGTCCGACCTGACCTCAAGGACGATGAAGTTCAGAAGATCGCCGATCGATTCAAGAAAGTCGTCGAAGACAAGGGCGGCGCCGTCGAGAAGGCGGGCAAGTGGGACAAGCGAAAGCTGGCTTACGAAATCAACGGTCTCAAGGATGGCATCTACGTGCTCATGAACTTCGAAGCCGCTGCCGACGTTCCTGCTGAGCTCAACCGACTGATGCGCATCAGCGACGACGTCATCCGACACACCATCCTCAAGACCGAAGCCTAATTTCAGGCACGCGACAAGAGGCAAAGGGCTAAGATAAATCTATGGTCAATCGAGTCGTTTTGATCGGTCGCCTAGTGCGCGACCCGGAACTGCGAACCACCTCCACGGGCAAAAACGTGGTGGAGTTCTCCATTGCGGTCAACAAGCGCATCAAACCGCAAGACGGCTCGCCCGATGCTGACTTCTTCCGCATTAAGGCGTGGGGTCAGACTGCAGACTACGTTGCCAACTACCTTGCAAAAGGAAGGCTCGTGGCCGTCGATGGTCGTCTAGACACCCGCAAGTTCCAAGATAAGGACGGCAACAACCGCGAAATCGTGGAGATCGTAGCCGACAACGTCAATGGTCTCGACCGACCTCGCGACGACGACGGTGGCGGATATACGCGACCCGAACCCGCCGCTGGAGGCGCTCGCCCCCGACAGCCTGTCGCACCTGCTGCAGACGAATACGATCCGTTCGCAGACGAGTAAGCGCAGCCCACTTCAAAGCCCCTTTGCCCAGAGGAATCTTTTTTGCGGCGAAGGGGTTTTTTTGTTTGTGCCTGTTAACAGTGACAGTCACATCAGGTTTCACTGATAAAAAGTAGATCCTTTGCTATACAATATCGCTGTGGGCAACGACGCCTCAACCTTTTCGCGATCTCCGTCGATCGCTTCAAAACCGTCCCTTAAGCCCGCTCAAGATTCGGGACTTCAAACCGTGCGCCCGGCAACCGTACCAACCGGCCTTCAACGAATTCCGGAGACAGAACTCATCGTTCACTTCGAGGGGTATCGTGACCTCCCGGTCATGGTCGTCGTTGTCAACGAAGCAACCGATCACGCCGCCTACGAAGACCTGCGCCCGGATCTCCTCCGATCTGTCCGATGGGCAGCGTACGGCACTGCGAGCGAATCGAACCTCAGCGCGTCAGTGGCAAGGCAGTCCCTGCTTCAAATTGTTGGAGCCGTGAACCCGAAGATTTTGCTCGCAACGACCACGGCGGCAGAAACCGTTGCCCGAGCACTGGAAGACCGATCCCTATTGGTCCCAATGGTCATTTTGATTGAACCAAGCGCGGACGTTCTCCAATCGGTTGGGATCCAGTCGTTCCGAGGGCATTTGCTCATCATTGCCTCCGCAGACAACCTGGAGCAGTCGCACTGGACAGATCTCGCTTTCCCTCTCGCCGCATCCTTCACCAAGTCTCAAGTCGCCGGGTCCGGCGCAGTGGGCAGCGGAAGCCATCCCGAGCGAGTGAATCCATCTTCTGTGAACGCCGTGATCGCTGCAAGTCTGCGCAAACTCCGTTCAACGGGCGCTCTCAGTTAAACTAGAGTGTAGATGCCAGATTCTGCCAGCACGGCCCTTGGTCGACTTCTCGTGATAAGCGGCCCCAGCGGGGTGGGGAAAGACACCGTCATCGACGAGTGGACCAAACTCAACCCGCGAGTGAAGCGAGTGGTCGCCTACACGACTCGTAAGCCACGAGGAACGGAAGTGAACGGCATCGACTACCACTTCGTCACCGAAGACGATTTCCACCGACTCATCGACGAAGGTGCTTTCTTGGAATACAAGAAAGTACACGACAACTACTACGCCACCCCTCTCAACGACCTTGAAAAGATGCTAGCCGAGGGCACCATCGCCATTCTCAAGATCGATGTGCAAGGCGCTCTTGCGGTCTTCCCGCTTCGTTCAGACGCTATCGGGGTGTTCTTGCTCCCTCCTTCCGGAGAAGAGTTGGAGCGCAGAATTCGATCCCGTGGGCTAGACGATCTGCACTCGATCGAGCGGCGATTGGATAACGCCCGAGCCGAGATGGCAGTCGCAGACAAATATCACCATCGAATCGTCAACGAGAGCGTCCCCGCAGTCGTGGAAAAGCTGGAAGCCCTCTTTGGCTGAGGAAAAGGGGCTAAGAAGCATCAAATGGCAGCCACCAAAACCCTTGTTCTTGGCGTGAGCGGAAGTATTGCCGCTTACCGCGCCGCTGATCTGGCACGCGAGTTCATGCGAGCGGGCTATTCGGTTCGGGTTTGCCTCACCGATTCCGCCCAGAAATTTGTTCTTCCCGCTTTGTTTGAAGGCCTAACCGGAAACCCCTGCCTGGTTGACACGTTTGAAGAACCGATCACGGGTCGAATGGCGCACATTGATTGGGCAAGGCAGTGCGACGCCGTTGTGATCGCCCCCGCCACCGCAAACACGATCAACAAAATCGCCGCGGGTGTGGGAGACGACATGCTTACCACCGTCGCTCTCGCCACAGATCGGCCGCTGTTCATTGCCCCGGCAATGAACCCCAACATGTACTCCCACGAGGCAACTCAGGCCGCGATCCAGACGCTCACCGATCGAGGTGTGGAGTTCATTCAACCCGTCGAAGGGGATGTTGCTTGCGGAGAAAACGGTCAGGGCAAACTAGCTTCCATCGCCGAGATCGTCACGTTTGTGCGAGACCATCTTGACACGCCCGCTCTTCTCGCTGGAAAGCACCTTCTGATCACCAGCGGGCCCACTCAGGAACCCATCGACGACGTTCGCTACCTCACCAACCGGTCGAGCGGAAAAATGGGATCGGCCCTTGCCGCCGCCGCTCTACAAATGGGGGCGACAGTGACCGTTGTTGCCGGACCCCAAAAAGCGCCACTGCCGAAGGGAGCGCACATCATTCGCGTTCAGACCGCCGAAGAGATGCTTGCCGCGACAAAATCGGTAGTCAGCCCAGATTGGGTGATTGGGGCGGCGGCTGTCGCCGACTATCGCCCGGCAAACCGCATCAAGGGCAAGATGCGGCGAGAATCGGCCCATATCGCCTTGGAGTTGGTTGCCAACCCAGATGTGCTCGCCGAGATCGTCAAACACCATCCAAATGCCCTGGCCCTCGCCTTTGCCGCCGAGCCCGACGATTCACTGGAGAAAGCCACCGAGAAGATGAAGCGCAAGGGCGTGATCGGCATTGCCGTAAACGATGTGAGCAACACCGCCATCGGGTTCGATTCCGATCAGAACGAACTGACGCTGTTACTTCAGGACGGGACCAGAAAGCAAAGCGGTCGGCAGAGCAAAACCGCGTGCGCCAAATGGCTGCTCGCTGAGCTGGTGGAACTCGAAAAGAGTCGCGTTTAAGCGCGAGCGCCGAGGATCTCTAAGGTTTTGCTGAACCGGCTGAGTTCGTCGACCATCGCCTGACGCGTAGCAAGCGGGTGGCCAATGTCCTCGTGCGAGTGGCCTTCGTGGGTTGCCGATTCCAGAGCCTGAACAACATCCACTTGCTTGGTCGAGACTTTGTCGAACCACGAGACTGCTTCGTCACCATCGGTTAAGGTGAGCGTGCGACCGTTCAGCGCCAAAAAGCAGGCAAGCGAAGCGAAAGCCGTCGCGTCGTTGTTCCCCTCAAACGGCTTGATCCGGACGAAACCGGGAAGGAATCGCGCCGCTTGAGCGAGCAACGAATTGCTGGTGCCGTAAGCGTACTGGTAGAAGGTGCCTTCTTCCAGTTTCGCAAAGGAATAGTGATTCACCTTGCGGGTGAGTTGCAGGTTGATCCAAAGAACATCCTGAACCGTCAGGTAGTGCAAACCGGCTCGACTCACTGCGCTCGACATAGATTCACCCTTGAGAGGTCCTTTTATTTTGGCGCATTTTTGAACACCAAACCGAACAAGACTCCCTTCCGCTCGCAATTGTACGGGTCAAATGCCCGCTCGTCCCGTTCTGTTAAGAGCTTGGCATGAACAATCAGCCTCGAAGTGATAAAAACTTACCTTGGAGCTAAAATAAGGCGTGCCGCACCTCCATTTGGAAACGACCAGCGATGTCGCGGAAAATCAGGATGTCCAGGACATTCTCGATCGCCTCGTTGCCAAGTTGGCAACATTCGAAACTATCGCCTCGGCCTCGATCAAGGGATACCACTCGCTCCGATCCGCCTGGTCGATGGGAGCAGGTGCGCCTGAAGGATTTGTCCATCTTACGGTCCAAATCTTGACCGGACGACCGGACGAACTTCGCGTGAAAATCGCCGATGGGATGTTTGAAGAGCTCAAAGCATGCTTCCCCATGTCGGTCGAATCTGGAGAAGCTTCGCTCACTCTAGAGCTTCGCGAAATGGATAAGTTAACCTACCGAAAGTAGGACAAATCACTCAACCTAGTGAGTGGCTTGGTATAGCATCGCGGCGGCTTTTACATTGGATCGGTGCCCGCTCCGGGTTCCGACGACATTGATCGCATCGATCGGCACTCCCGCCAGGTAAAGATCTCCAAGCAGGTCGAGCAACTTGTGTCGGACGGGTTCATCAACGAATCGAGCCTTGTTTTGGTAGTCGTCCGGACCCAGAATCAGCGCCGAGTCACCATCCAGCCCCTTGGCAAGCCCGGCGGCGATGATGTGGGGCACTTCTTCTTGAAAGGCAAACGTACGGGCGGGGGCGATTTCCGAACCGTAACCCTTTGGCAGCTTCTCGATCTCAAAATGCTGAGAATGAGGCCAGCGACCGTCGCACTCAAACTCGAACCGCCAGTGACCGCTTCCCTTACCAACCGCGATCTTCACCGCATCTTCCTGAAGAAACACGCGCGAGAATAGGTCGCGGAGCTCTCGGGTGCCTAAATCGCTCGTGCCGGCTTCCGCAAGCGGTCGCCAGAAGGGTTCCGAACTCCCATCGAGACCCGGCGCTTCCGGGGCGGTGAACTCGATCTCAGCATCGGTGATCCCAAGCGCAGCCAGAGCGCTCATCAGGTGCTCGACCGTCCCCACTTGGCCCACCTTGGTAGACCGGGTCGTATCGCTCACGTTCGCGGGAATCGCTTCCACGCGCTCGCTTCCCAGCCGAAACCACAAACCCTTGTCGCCCGGTTGGACCGTCACGGTTACGGGCACGCCCGTATGAAGGCCGACGCCGTCAAAGGTCACCGTCTCAGAAACCGTCCGGCGATGAACGATCAACTCGATTCCCCCGACCCTTCACCAAGCTTGGCCTCCAAACTAGCCAGCCGCTTCTCCAGATCCTTTATGCGCTGAACGTATTCCGGGAGTTTTGTGGACAGCTTCAGCGCCTTGAGCCCGTCCATGATCGGCACCGCCGGGTACCCCATGTACGCTCCGGGGTTCATCAACTTGCCTGTAACCCCTGCTCGGCCGCCCAACTGAATGTCACTACCAATTTCGGCGTGCTCCCCAAAGCCGCACTGACCTGCAACCGTCACCCGATCGCCGATCTTGACGCTGCCGGAGATGCCCGTGAAGGCGGCGATGACGCTATTCGATCCCACGGAGACGTTGTGTCCCACGTGCACAAAGTTGTCCAACTTGGTTCCACTCGCTATCCGCGTGGTGCCAAATGTCGCCCGATCAACGGCGGTCATTGCCCCCGTTTCCACGTTGTCTCCAAACTCAACTGAACCGACCTGCGGAATCTTGAACTGCTCCGATCCGGTCCACACAAAGCCGAAGCCGTCTGAACCGAGAACCGTGCCCGTACCCACTACCGACCGATTCCCAAGAACAACATCTTGCACAAGAACGGCGTGAGGATAAACGACACACCTTTCCCCTAATCGGCAGTTCTCGCCAATAAAGGCGTGCGGGTAGATCTTGGTCCCATTTCCGATCACCGCCCCTCTTTCAACCACAACGAAGGCTCCAATAGAAACGTGCTCGCCGACGGTCGCTTCGGGGTGCACCACCGCTTGAGGGTGAATGCCGGGTTCGATAGGCAATGGGCGAACGTTCATCCCCAAAAACATGGCAAAAGCCGCGCGGGGATTCTTGTGCAAAATGTGGGGCTTGGGAAAGTCCACCGTGGACTCCGGAACAATCACCGCACCGACGGTGGATGCCTTCGCCTGGTTCAAATACTTTTCGTCACCCGCAAAACAAAGGCCCGTGCTTTCTTCACCGTTTGCCGAAGTTGGGCAAGTGATCACGAACGATCCATCGACCTCCGGTTGAGAACCGCCAATGCGGCCTCCGGTTGCAGCGGCTATCTCGCTGAGGGTCCAAGATTTCGGTTGAATCGCCATTGTCGAAACTCGTCGGTTGCGTCCCTTCCTTCACTAGGACTGTTCGCAAGCCGATAAGCATTGAGTTTGACCCAAACTTGCAAGTCGGCGCGAATTTCTGCCTCAGCGAGTTCGCGTTGGAGGCGTAAATTTCGCTTCGGACTCGCTTGGTTCGCGTCAGGCGGAGCCGTCGGCTTTTGCGTGGAGTTCCCAGAAGCGGACCGCGCGGTGGGGTTTTGAACCGCTTCCGACTTGAGAGCCTCAAACTCCAAAGACCCGATCTCTTCCTGATTGATCAAATGGCTTTCAATCTCCTTTCTCAGAGCCTCCGCCAGATCTTGCGCCCGCTTGATCAATTGCCCACGATAAGATCCAATACGATTGTCGCGATCGTTTTCTAGACGCTGACGGTTCGCCTCGTACCTGCGAGTCAAGAGGTTCACTTCATCTCGAAATGCTTTGTCCAGAGCGGTCACCTGCACCGCAAGCTCTTCTGCCTCTTTTCGATGCCGCTTCTGGGTGAGCGACGCCGACTCGTCCAGCGGGGGCAGGTCTTTCACAATATTGCCCTCGCCCGTTAAGAAGGTCCAGCGAGTGATCAGAGGGGCACGTTTTTCGGCAGCGGCGACAAACGCCTTTCGCAAACGATCCAAAAAGTCCCCGAGGGGTTTATCCAACTCCAACGCAAGTTGAGAGTCTTCATCCAGGCGATACTGTCGCACCAGGGCATCGTAAGATTTGGCGATCCGATCCGAATACCTTTCGAGCGCTTCGTCGAGGTCGAGTTGTTGCTCATCCAGCAACTGACCACGCTTCTCTGCAAGGTTATCGACCGTGGAGGCGGGCAAAGAGGGCAAAACGCCTTTAGTTACCGGAAGCGCAGCGAGGCGAGCGGGGGCTGGGTCTTGTAAGGCAACACCATCCATCGGCACCTTTCGAACCCGATTCAGGTCTACGAATACTGATTTCTCCGCCGGACCACAGCCGGCCAGAAGCCAAAGCCCAAGGCCGCCCACCGTGAACCAGGTGCGCCAAAGAGGAGATGCTATGGGTCTACTTGCCCTTTCCATTCATCGCCGCCAACGCGGCATTCGTAATGTCGTTGGCTCCATAAGGCACGATACTCGTTTCGAAAACAAGCGTGTACCCTTCCTTGGCTCCAATTTCGGAAATGGCGACCTTTGCCCGGTTGAACCCTTCCGCTCGACGCTGTTCGTAGAATTCCAAGACTTCGTTCTTGAACTCGGTGAGCCATCGATTGGCGGTTTCGGTCATTAACTGCGACCGTCGCGCATACTCGTCGATCATCGTTCGCTCTTCTGGAGTGAGCTGCGGCTTGGTGCTGAGCTCTTGGCTCTTCTTACTCGCCGCGATCACCTCTGCCTTAATGCGCTCCAGTTCGGCTTTATCTGTTGCCGACTTATCGGCTTTCAAAGAAAGCTCTCGGAAGCGGTTTGCCTGCTCGATGGTGAGCACTCGGTGGTCATCGATGAACTGCAAAATCTCCTCGCGAACCTTTTGCATCTCGGTTTGGAGATTTCGACTTTCTTTGCCATAGGCGCTTTCAGAAATCACTTTGGTGATATCGGCGGTGGCGAGTTTCATACTGGGCGTTTGGAACCCTGAGCCGACCATCACGCCAAACAACATGGCGGCAACCACCCATCCCGAGGCGGCGAATCGTTGAGATTTCTTTTCCGAGTGCATAACGCTATCTAACCCGCTCCGACTTGTCTCCACTCACCGGTGAATTTGTTGTAAGAGCAACCTGCACGCTATAGACGTACGACTCTCGCTAAAATCACGCCCATCGGATCAACGGCTTTCTAAACGCAAAGAGGCGGCAAGAAACCCTTGCCGCCTCTAAAAAATCCAAGGTCTTACTTCTTGGCGTTGAGTTCTTTTACCACCGCTTCGGTGACGTCGTTCGCCGTATACGGGGCAACCTGCGCATCGTAAATTACGCTGTAGCCTTGCTTCTTGCCCAGGTCGCGAATCGCTCCCAAAACCTTCTTGCCAACATCGGCAAGGGTTCGGTTTTGAATCTGGTTCAGCTCTTGCTGGAACTCTTGTTGCCAAACCCGCAGAAGGTCACCCGTGGTGGCCTGACGATTTCGAAACTCTTCGATCGCCTTCAACTCGTCCGGGGTGGGGTTGGTCTTTTGAACCAAATCGTTGAACCGCTTGTCGCTCTCCAGAGCGGCGCCCTTGATACGCTCGAGTTCCGCTTTCTCTGCATCGGTCAACGTTGCCTTCAGAGAAAGATCGCGGAATCGAAGCGCGTCTTCTCGCTTCATGGATCGGTAAGTATCGACAAATTTGAGGATGTCGGTCCGACGATTTCGCTCCGCATTCAGATTCTCACTCACCGTGCGGGTGTAGTCCGAACCCTGTTGCACGCCGATCACATCCACCGAACCCACCTTCGTGGAAGTTCCTTGGAAGCCCAGCATTGAAATAAGCGCGACAGTTCCAAGCGCCATCACACCAAGCCCGGCGGCAAATCCTTTCCAAAACGTTCCTTGCATCAATTTGTTCCTGTTTCTGTTACTTACTTTCAAAGACGATTGTGTCTGCGATTCGATTTCCACCGTTAGAAGCTGGGGCCGATGCCAAAGTGCAATCGGTTGCCACCATCGCCCGCGTAACCGAAGTCGAGTCGGATGGGACCAAGAGGAGTACGAACCCGGACACCAAATCCGTAGCCAAGCGAGGGCCGGAAGACGTCTCGCTGACTGAAGTTGCCAACTGCCGGGTAGCCGCCCCACGCCGCGCCGTAGTCAATGAAGAGCACGGTGGTCAGCGCGTTGTCGGTGTAACGATCGGTAGGAAGTCGATACTCGAGCGATCCAAAGAGAAGGTTGGTTCCCCAGAATCGGTCTTCGTTGTAGCCCCGAATGGAGTCGTTACCACCCGCAAAGAACTGCTCGAAGAACGGGACGTCGCCAAGGACGGTACCACCGCGCAAGCGGAACGCCCACACAATCGGGTTCGGATCTTCCTTCTTCAGTCGTCGCCGATCTTTGGAGAAGTAGTTCCGATAGTCGAAGCTGATTCGGGAGAAGTTGTTTCGACCCGTTGGACCATCCGGGAAGCTGGTGGTGTCCGCGTTGATGATCGAGTAGCCCGTTTCCAGGTCCAATCGAACAAAGGCACCCCGGCTAGGATCGAGGTCGACGTCTCGGTTGTTGAGAATTCCCGTGAAACCAAAAACGCCCACTTCACCGTTTTGCTGAATCAGCGCGAGCCCGTTGCCCAAGTTGGGATCGTTCGGGTCGGTGATATTGGACGTTGTGTTGATCCGCTCCGCTCTAACGTTGAAGCCTAAGCTGTAAAGGTCTCGGAACCCGCCCTGTCGGAACGGTCGGGAAAGACCAAAGTTGAAACCGGTTCGGCGTTCGAAGTATTGGTTGCCATTACCGATTCCAATGCCACCGCCCGCCAGCGTGTTCTGGAATCGGAAAAGAACGCGGTCGTAAACAGAAGCCCGCAGGGTGGTGTTCTTCGAATCGATGAACGGATTGGTGTAGTCGAGCGATGCCGACGCGCCAGCTCCGAGCGTGCCCTGAATGAAGTTGATACCAACGGCCTGCCCCGTTCCGTTCAGGTTCTGCTCGTTGATGCTGATGGTTCCCGCAAGTTGGTTCTGCGGGTCCAAGGTGACACCAATGTTGAAAATTCCGGTTCGCTGCTGCTTGACCTTGAACCGGATATCGGCGGTGGATTCATCCGAAGTGGGGATGATCTCCGGGAACTCGACCGATTCGAACCACTGGGTGTTTTGAAGTCGACGCCAGTCTTGAAGCAGAAGCTCGGAATTGAACGGATCGCCCGGTCTTGCCAAGATCAAGTTCTGGAAAACGCGAGGGCGCGTGTTGGTTTCGCCGTACACCTCGATGTTCCCAAACTTACGCTCTCGAATGCTGATAACGACCGTTCCGGGAGAACTCGGGACCATTCCCACCGCTTCCACCGCGCCGCCGAGACCACGCTTTTGGTAGAGGTCGTTGATGGCCAAACCGACCGGACGAACGTCCTGGCGGTTAAACGGTTTGCCCAACTGAAGTCGATCTTGGAAGATGGGGAGCTTCAGAATCTCTTCGACCTTCAGCGCGCCTGCTCCTTCGATCGAGATCTCCTTGATATCGGAAAACTCCTCGATATCGACCACGATCTGCCAGCCACCATCGCCGAGAAGGACCGGGGTGATGGAAACCTTGGAGACGATTCCAAGGCTCTGCTCGATGGCGAGTCGGTCTTCATCCAATTGCGCCTTCGTGTACGTGAGACCGGGCTTGGTCTTCATGTACGTGCGAACCACCGCTTCGCTGAGCCGTTTGGTGCCTCGCACCACCACCTCTTTAACGACGGTATCGGACTGGGCATTGGCAAGGCCGGCCAGCATGATGCCCGCGAGAGCGACTATTGTGCGTGATGACCTCAAAACCAACGATTCCCCTGAACGACAAGCGAGCCCGCTCCGTTTAGGGAACAAGCAAAACTGCTAAGAACTGTACCAGCCAACGGTGTTTGGACGTGCCCACCCTTTATCGGTGTCGCAAAAGTTGTCTAGAGGATTGTGCAAGACGAGATTCCGCACGAAGCCACAAAGTGCGATGCCCAAGCCCAACTTCCTTGCGTAGACTCTAGGTGGTGGGTCGATACAGCCGTTTCCCATGGCTCAACACCGTGGAGTACCCCTTTGCCACACGAGAATTTGACTCGGGTGAAGGTTGGATGAGTTACGTGGACGAAGGACACGGCCGCCCCATCGTATTTGTCCACGGCTCCATGACATGGAGCTTCCTGTACCGGAAAATGATCGAGGAGTTGTCCCCTCACTTCCGATGCATCGCGCCCGACAATCTCGGCTTCGGTCTTTCCGACAAACCCCATGAGGGCGACTATCGCCCCGAGGCTCACGCCGAACGGTTCGCCCGGTTCATGGACTTCCAGAGGCTCACCGACGTCACCCTCGTTCTTCACGATTACGGCGGGCCGATCGGACTCGACTGGGCGGCGAACAACCCCGACCGGGTGCGCGACATCGTTTGCTTCAACACCTGGCTTTGGGACCTCACCGACAACGACGCCGCGATGCAGTTGGCCAAGATGATTGGGAATAAGTGGAACCAGCAATACTATCGACTGCTGCAGGCCACCCCATCCTTCATCCTTCCTCCGCTCTTTGCGGATCGGTACCGGATGTCCAAGGCTATTCAACAGCAGTATATGAAGCCTTACCCCCACCACTTCGATCGCACGGGCGTTTACCGAATGGTGGAAAGTTGGAAGAGGGTATTAACAACAGGGATTTTTAAAACTGATGGGGAAGCTTTATCTAATTGTAATATTTAAAAAGATAAATAAAAATATAAGAGATTAACAAAATGTTTAAAAGGAAAAATAGGAAAAAATAATTAATAAAAAATAATAAAG
>CAZAVC010000021.1:0-12756 GCA_964488265.1 uncultured Fimbriimonas sp. | reverse complement strand
GAACAAGGGAGGCACCGTCGAGGTTGGACACTTCAAGATCACGCTCACCCACGCGATGCACTCCAACTCGTACGATTCACCAACCCGAGGAACGCTCTATGCGGGCGAGGCGGCGGGTGTCGTGGTGCGAACTGCCTCTGGCACCGCCTACCATGCTGGAGACACCGCATTGTTCAGCGACATGAAACTGATTGGCGATCGGTACAAGCCCGATGTCGCCTTCCTTCCCGTGGGAGACTGGTTCACCATGGGGTCAGAAGAGGCTGCAGATGCCGCCAAGCTCATCCACCCGAAAACGGTGGTGCCCATTCACTTCAAGACTTTCCCGATTCTCACCCAGTCGGTGGAAACTTTGGAACAGGGGCTCGAGGGGACCGGAATCGGCGTCCACGAACTCCACCCCGGCGACTCGTTCGAATTCGGCGGGTAAAACCCCTAGGTGAGCGCAGCCGATCGGATTCAAGACGCATTCGATCGGCTGAACCGCCAAAACGGCTTTGAAAGCCGTCCCCACCAGATTCAGCTCGCTCTGCTGATCTCGGACATGATCGAGTCGGGTGCGACCGGGGTGTTCGAGGCTCCTACCGGACTGGGAAAGTCCTTCGCGGCACTCCTTCCCGCGATAGCGAACGCGCTGGAATCGGGCAAGCGAACGGTAGTGGCTACCTACACCAATGTTCTTGCCGAACAGTACTGGCGCAAAGACCTTCCGTTCGCCCTTTCACTCTTTGACGACTCCCCTAAGATCGCCTTCATGATCGGGCGACAACGCTACGCCTGCCTCGTCAACCTAGAAGACGAGCTACCGTCGCACCGAGAAGCTTTTCAGGAGTACGCCAACCTCGGAATCGAAAGCGAGTTTCGGCGATTCGCCTACTCCCGGAAAGATTTAGAGGCGCGCGTTTGGCCGAAAATCGCTACGCCCTCGGTTTGCCCCGCCCGAGCATGCCCGATGTATGACAATTGCTACTACTATCAGGCTCGCAAGCGGGCTGAAGATGCACAGGTCATCATCACCAATCACGCCTTCTTGCTCCAGGACGCGATCGTGGCGAACGTGGACGAAGAGGGCGAAGGCCTGCTTGGTAAGGTCGACTTTGCTATCATCGATGAAGCTCATGACCTTCCCGGCGCGGCTGTGAATGCCCTTGAGTTTGAGATCACATCCTCCAAGCTCGCGATGCTCTCCGCGATGTCCATCCGACTCGAGAAAACCCTTTCGAACTACCTGAATCGTACTGGACTACTCGCTGAACTCAATTCCACCGGCGAGAGATTTCGGACGCTAGTGGACGGTTGTCAATCTCAACTTGCGAGCCTTGGTAGGCTAGTTCGGGACTCGAAGTTGGTCGCGGCTAGCCCGGGAGAAATTCTCGATCACCCGGCTCTGAAGGCGTTGCTTGTTCAAGACGAGCGCATGGCAATCGAATCGCTCGCCGTCTCGGTTCGAGATGCCTGTAAGGCCGTGACCAAACGGTACGACGACATCCTCGCCCGGCTGCGAGATGAAAAGCCGGAGAGCCACCGTATGGCGTACGAATCGGCGCAGATGACCCTCTCGTTCCTCCGAGAGTACGGTGCCTATTCGGGTCATCTTTTGGAACCGCAGGGGGCTTCGATCAGCCACGTCGGGCAGTTTCAAGGGATGTATCGAGAAGGCCAGGGTGCGAGTTACGAACCAAGAGTGAGGTCTGACGTGGTTGATGTCGCCGAGCCTCTGAAGGAGATTCTTTGGAATCGGGTCCCCACGGCGTCGCTCTCGGCGACGCTCGCGGTCGACGGAGCTTTTGACCACTACAAGCGAACAACGGGTGTCGATCCAATGTTCGAAGAGATCCTCCCCTCGCCGTACGATTTCCGAATTCAGGCGGCCCTTTACTTACCCAAAGCGGGTCGGATTCCTGATCCCACCCTCGCCAGGCAGAACAAGGAGGAGCCGACCTACCACTATGCCATCGCGCAAGAGTTACGGGTCATTTTGGAGGCTTGCGAGGGTCGAACGCTGGTGCTCTTCCACTCTCGCAAGGAGATGGAGGCCGTTCGAGGGATGCTCGAGATGGGGCCGGACTATCCGATCCTCGTTCAACCAAGATCGGGTGCGGGTGATCTTGGCGAGCGGTTCCGAAAGGACCCGAGAACCTCGCTTTTCGCCCTTCGATCTTTCTGGACCGGATTCGACGCCCCCGGTGAAACTCTCATCTGCACGGTGCTGGTCAGAATTCCGTTTGAGGTCCCGACCGAACCCGCACAACTGGGGCGCCTTGCGTATCTAGCGAAGCAAGAACTTGACCCGTTCCAAGTGCATACCCTTCCGAATGCCAAGATGATGATGCGGCAGGGGGCGGGACGATTGATTCGATCCACCCGAGATTGGGGCGTGGTCGCTGTTCTTGATCCACGAGTTCGCACCAAGCGGTACGGCGAAACGATCTTAGATAACCTCCCGACCGACATGCGTCGGTTCGACGACTTCTGGGAAGCCCTGGCGCATGTCAAGGCGGAGAACGGTGTTGAGTAGCTCCCAACCGTCGATAAAGGTTGAAAAGGTACGCCCAACATCCGACAATGAGATTGGCTCCGGGATTGCTCGTCGAGCTTTTGGGGGTTTGAATGAGTGATGAAAAGGGAAGTCAGGTCACAAGCAAAAAATCGGAAGGGGTTCGTCTTGAGTTCTTAGACGCCATTCGAGGTGTTGCTGCCTTCATCGTTCTCATTCAGCACTATTCAGAGCAGTTGTTCCGTTCGACCGCCCTGGCGGTAAGCCCTTACGTCAACTTAGGACGAGCGGGCGTGGTTGCGTTCTTCATCGTCAGCGGTTTCGTTATTCCAATGAGTATCGAGCGCCGTGGCGATCTGAAGGCGTTCTGGGTTTCACGGATCTTCCGCCTTTATCCCGCGTACCTCGCCTCCATGCTGATCTTCCTGATCGGCTTCTTCGTCCTTCGCAACGCCTACGACACCAGTGGAATGCTTGGTGACAAGCCGCTCCCAGACGATTGGCGTACCTGGTTAGTCAACTTTTCTCTTCTCCAATTTTTCTTCCAGGACAAGATTCCAGGATTGAAATTTGATGCCCATGACATCAACCCGGTTGCCTGGACGCTCGGTTTCGAGTGGATGATTTACATTGGTTGCGCCGCCCTTTTCGCATTCAAGCGGCTCAACAATATGTGGTTCGTCGCCGGTCTTTCATTGGTCGTCGGATTCTTGCCGGCAATCTATCGACCTCTGAAAGCGGGGCTGAGTGGTCCTTACGTGGGTCCAATGTTGCTCTGGTTTGCCGTGATCGGACTTGTCATCTTCCGTGTGATGCACGGTCAGATGACCAAAAAGACGGGCGTGCTATGGGGTGCCGCCCTCGTAGGGTTGATCACGACGACTCTCATCATCAACCGCGGACTGCGATCGCCCGTCGTGGAAGTAGATTTTCCCGCAACCTTGATCAATGAGGTCACAAGTGCGCTGATTGCCGGAGCGTTGTTCGTAGTGGGAATCCTCTGGAAATCACGCCCGATGCCCAAGGTTTTGGTCTGGCTTGGTCAAATTTCGTACAGTCTTTATCTGCTGCACGCTCAAGCCATGCTGCTCCCGGTCTTGGTTCCGGGACTGAAACAGGTACCCCTGTTGTGCTTTGCGCTTCAAATCGGAATCGCACTTGGGCTTTCCGCACTGTTCTACCGATTCATTGAACAGCCGGGGATTGCCCTTGGCAAGAAGTTCTTAAAGCGAAAGCCGGCAGCAACCGCTCTCTAGCCGCGTTCTCCACGTCGATAGGAGTATCAACTCGTCTTTGGCTTTGCCGCGCGGAATCTCTGGTTCATTGGTTCTTCGACAAATCGGTAGGCGAGGATGGAGACGCCGATCGCGAGGAGTGAGTACACGATAAACGCGCCCAGGTTTGTTCGAATCAGGGTTTCGGTGAGAGGCGTTTTTCCCTTGGTGAGGTAGCCAAAAACCGGACCATGTAGAAGGTAAAGCGCGTAGCTTGCCGCTCCGAGCGTTGTCCAGAACGGGGTTCCGAACGCTTTCGTTAGAACGGGTCCGGGCTTCAGCCAAGAGACTAAGACGGTCGCCACGATCAACAGGTCCAACGCATCATCCAAACGCCGAACCGGGATGAGTTCGTACCCAAAGGCGACCCACATTGCCGGGACCGCAAGCCACGCCAGCCACCGATTCCAATTCGGGTGGAAGCCCCCAAGCCTTTTCGCCAAAAAGGCCGCCGTCATTCCCAAGACAAACTCACCCGTCCGGAAAGGCGGGAACCAATCGTTGAAAAGCCCGCCGATGCCTTCTGGATTTGCTGCATAAAGCGGGTCAACCGTAAAGGGGAAAAGCGAGGCACCAACTAGAACGATCCAAAGCGTCGATATCTTGCCTCGGTCGAGCATAGCGAAGAAGAACGGGAAAAGAAGATAAAAGAAAGCCTCGCAAGAGAGCGACCACGCCGCATTGAGCATCGGCGGATTGTTTCCGAGGACAGGCAGCCAGGCCTGAGTAAGCGTTATCTTTGAGATCCCAAAAACGCTCCAATCGAATGCGGAAAGCTTGGCTCCGTACGTGGGTGCATTCCTAATAATTTGTGGAATGGAAACCACAAGAGCGAATAAGTAAATAGGATAGACGCGGAAAAAGCGACTGCGATAGTAAGCCTTAAGTTGGCTAGAAGATCGGTGCCAGTTCGTTTTGTGATACTTCTCGTAATAAGAGTACGTGAGGATGAAACCGCTTAAGACAAAGAAGAACTTGACCCCTGCGCCAAACGCTCCTACGAGTGGTGCTCCCGGTGCCCCGACTAGATTCGCAATGCTGCCACCGAAGTGATGGATGACGATGCCAAACGCGGCAAAGAACCGAATAGAAGTAAGCAGCGGATAGTGTTCCCGCGGCTTCTTCGATTCAGTTGATTGAGTTGAAACTTCGGGTTGAGTATCGTTCGGCATCTCGAGACGAGGATGGGAATGCAAGCAAGCAAAAAAGGTTAGAGTGAGAATCCACGCAGCATCGAGTGATAGTCTCGTTGGACCCTCTACAAAGAGATCCTGCAAGAACTATACCAACGGCTGACTACCGGAACCCTTGCGTATCTACGCGGTTCTAGTAATTAACCGGGATATTCCAGTCGCGAGTAAACTGAAGATTCATGGAGACGAACGATTCCGTTAACCAGCCAATGCCGTTCGAATCCAGCACTCGCCCCTCGCTTGTCGGTTTGACCCGCGAAGAGCTTCAGGCGGTTGTCCCGGCAGGGCTCAATCCCAAACTGCGATCGAAGCAATTGGCGTGGCACCTCTATCGGCGGGCGGAGCAATCCATCGCCAACATGGGCGACCTCCCGCAAGCCCTGCGAGACGAGCTCGACCGCACTTGCCGTCTTTCGCCGCTACACGTGGCCGACCATCGTAAGTCCACCGACGGTGTCGACAAACTTCTCGTTCACAACGGAGATCAGCAGGTTTACGAGTGTGTTCTCCTCCCCTACGAAGACCGGGTGAGTTGCTGCATCTCCAGCCAAGTCGGCTGCCCAATGGGCTGCACCTTCTGCGCGACCGGTCTAGGCGGTTTTGACCGCAACCTGACCCCCGGTGAGATCGTTGGTCAATATCTATTGTTGCAAAGCCTCACCGAGCGCCGCATCTCGCATGTTGTTTTTATGGGGATGGGCGAGCCCCTGCTCAACTTCGATTCGGTCGTGAAAACGCTCACGCTTCTTCATGACGAAGTTGGACTCAGCTATCGGCACCTCACCATCAGCACCGTGGGACTGGTTCCGCAGATCCGCAAGCTGGGCGAACTGGAATTACCGATCCACTTGGCGCTCTCCTTGCACAGCCCGTTTAATGAAGTTCGCGACCGACTGATGCCCGTCAATCACAAGTGGCCTGTGGAAGAGGTTGTCGACGAGATGCGGCGATACGCCAAGAAAACGGGTCGCAAGGTGACCTTTGAATACCTTCTGATCGATGAGGTCAACGACACGCCCGAGCAGGCAAAGGCGCTCATCCCGCTCATTCGGAACATGCCCTGCGTGGTGAATCTGATCCCCTTCAACTGGGTCGATACCGGCAACGGTTTTAAACGCCCGACCTCTGATCGCGTGCGAACTTTCCGAGGCATTCTCGAAAACGCCGGAGTAAACGTCACTCAGCGGGTGGAACGGGGGCACGACATCGCCGCCGCCTGCGGTCAGTTGGCAGGGATGCACAAAGGGAAATTCTCCAAACGGACTGGGAGGTTGTCGGAATCGGCCATTCCGCTTTCCCCAGCTTGACCACCGTTCTCGGATTCGCCTTTCCAAAAGTTGGCCGTTTTGCACTCTGCGCGGCACTCCTTTCTGTCCTATTTTCCCTCTCAGGCTGCACCGCTAAGAAAACAACATCGGCCCCGAAAGGGAATGTTGGCGAGCAGAAAGTCGACGGAAAACCCGAAAAACCGAAGTTGATCGAATCGGCATCCACCGGCCGTGGCAAAGGCGAGCGTATCGACCCGGCCTCAAGTTCAGTGCTGTGGAATGTTCGCTGGGAACGGGCGAACCTGTCGTTCGGGCAGAAGGGAGCCTTTTTCGGTCAAATGGCAACCGTCTCTGGAGAGGTGTTCCAAAATGGCAAGAAAATTGGCACCTACAAGGCTGAGGCGGGCATTGCGGACGAGAAGTCGAACAAGCTCACGTTGAGGGGCAAGGTCCAGTTCCATTCAATCGCTTACAAGAGCGACTTGTTTGCCGAGGAAGTCCAATATCGACCAGACCAAGAAGTCCTCGAAGCGAAGGGCAACGTAACGGTTGAGGGAACTCGGGGTTATCTGGGACCGCTCGATGCGTTGACTGCAACCTCCGATCTTCGGGTCTTGGGAACTCCAGATTCTATGCAACGTTTCCTAGCAAACAGACCGAAGTCGAAGCTTGAAGGCTCGGTGAAACGTCCAACCGTTCAAACTGATAAGCAGAGCAATCCATGAACCGATCTGTCAATTCGTCTCAAGCTCGTTCCAAATCGCGGTTCCAAGCCGTTGGATCGGTGGCGATGTGCCTGGTTCTTGGTATCACCAGCGGCGCTCTCAGCGTTGCCCAGGCACAAGCGACAAAGCGTCGTTTCACTTTTGCGGATCGGAAGGGAGAAGCCTGGAACTGGCGCGTTCAAGCCAATAGCGGATCGGTCGAGATTGACAAAGCGTTTGCAGCAAAAGGGGACGTTCTCGTGATTTCCAAACCGGAGAACTCGCAACTCACCTGTCAGTCCGTTGAAGGCGACCTCATCTCGGAACCCGATCCCAAAAATCCAGGAAAAATCCGAACTAATTTCGACAACCTCATCCTCAAAGGAGGGGTTCGGTTCGTACGGAAAGAACCTCTGGCAACAGATCCCGACGACGCGAGTAAGGTCGCAACAACAACGCTCGTTTCAGACAGTGCGACTTACAAGATCGAAAAAGACCCTACGTTTGCGAAGCTTCAGTTCCCAACCAAAGTGACAGTCACCCGAGACGAAGGCGAGCGGGTTCCGCGTAGCCCGTTCGTGCTAACCGGCAATCAAGGCGTGGTTTTGGTCAAGCGCCAACCAAAGAAGGGCGAGAACGGTCTGACGAATGCGGACTTGACGGGTGGGGTGACGATCGAACTCAAGCGACTCACGATGGTCGAAGAAAAGGGAGCCAAGAAAGAGAAACGCGAGACATTCCGAGCTAAAGCTCGCCGGCTTGTTTATCGTGTCCTGCCGGAGCCCATCGGGAATGCGGTGAACCAGATTGACCTTCTCGACGACCTCGACCTTTCTTCCAGTACGGACGGCGAGGATGGTCCAGAGATTACGGGAGCTTCTCGGGCAACGCTCTTGCTCAACGCAAAGAACGAAATCGTCAGCATCAAGCTCTTTTCCGAAGGTGATAATTCGGTAACGACCAAGATCCGCCCGAAGACGAAAAAGCCGGGAGGTCTCGAATCGCAATGAAGATTCGGGGTGAGCAGCTCAAGAAAAGCTATCGGGGACGCAACGTCGTTCGCGGGGTCTCCTTCGAGGTCTCCACAGGAGAGATCGTCGGTCTTCTCGGTCCCAATGGCGCGGGCAAAACAACCACGTTCTACATGACCGTCGGACTCGTTCGACCCAACGACGGCAAAATCTTCCTCGATTCCACCGATGTCTCCCGATGGCCCATGTACAAGCGGGCTCGTTCCGGCATCGGGTATTTGCCTCAAGAAACTTCCGTTTTCCGAAAGCTCAGCGTCGAGGACAACTTGAAACTTGTTCTTGAACTGGTCGGCGTGAAGGGCACCGAACGCAAACGGCGCATCGAAGAATTGGTCGAAGAACTCCACATTTCGCACATCCTTAAGAGTCAAGCCGGAGTCCTTTCTGGCGGAGAGCGCCGACGAGTGGAGATCGCCCGCGCCATGGCAACTCGCCCGAACTTTATCTTGCTAGATGAGCCTTTTACGGGAATCGACCCCGTCACCATCGAGGAGATTCAAGAGATCCTCTTCCGGTTGCGAGACCGGGGAATTGGGATTCTCATCACGGATCACAACGTGGGTGCCACCTTGCGCATCACCAACCGGAACTACATCCTAATCGACGGTCAAATCGTTGCCTCGGGCACGGCCGCCCAAGTTGCAGGCGATGAGCTCGTGCGTAAGCACTACCTCGGACAGCAATTCGATGCTGGGGCACTCGGCTTTACGGATGACTTCGCTCCCCCAACCAAATCCGAGCGAGAAGATAAAGAGGCGGACGGGGAGGAAAGCGGGGAACCACCCTCTTCCAATCCATGAAGCGAATTGATCGGCTGATTCTTAAGGAGCTTTGGAGTCCTTGGCTAAGTGGCGTGGCGATGTTTTCCACGCTGCTCATGGCAGCTACGTACCTCAACCGAATCACCGACTACGTGGTGCAAGGTGTCCCCGCAAGCATGATCGGCGAGATCACGATGCTGCTTTTGCCCGCGATTTTAGTAAAGACTTTCGCGATGGCGACCCTTCTAGGAGCGCTTCTCGCCTTCGGTAGGCTCAGTTCCGATTCGGAGATTGTTGCCCTGCGCGCCGCCGGTGCGAGCATCTACCGCATCATCCGCCCGGTCGGGCTCTTCGCGGTAGTTATCGCCTCGCTCGCCTTTCTGTTTAACGAGACCTTCGTGCCCTACGCGGCGAAGCGAAGTCAGGCGCTCGCCAAGATCGTAGCTCGTTCCCTGAACGCGAAAGCGAACCAACCTGCCTCGCAATCGATCGTGGATGAGGGGAAGGTTGTTGGCTTCATCGTTGCGCAAGACTTCAACCTTCGCACGAGCACCTTGCGAAACGTCACCATCGTGGCGAGGGACGATGTCGGCAAAGACAACTTCTATCTCGAAGCAAAAGAGCTTCAATACAAGCCGCCAGAAGCGGGCTCACCCCCAGATTGGCGGATTGTCGGTGGAGCCAAGTTGGTAAGTGCAGACGGTCGAAGCCGGGTGGAAATCGAAGATGAAGTCTGGCCCTCGTCCGTTCCCAAAGTGGCCATGAAGCCAGAAGAGATCGGCACCCAACAGGTCAACGATCCCGACTACTTCTCTGCAAGGGAACTCTGGCGACAACTGCAACTGGCAAAGATCGACAAGACCCTCACGCCCGAGCAGTATCGAAACCGAGAGTATTGGTTCTGGAACAAGTTCGCTTTGCCGTTTGCGGCGTTCGTCTTTGGTCTGTTAGGCGCTGCGTTGGGCATCCGAAATCACCGAACCGGAAACGCCGCCGGGTTCGCCATTGCTATCGGAATCACTTTTGCCTACATGACCCTAGCAAATTTCATGAATACTTGGGCCATGGGCGGAATCATTCCAAGTTGGCTCGCTAGCTTCACGCCCATCGTCTTAGGGACCATCGCCGCGATCGTGATCATGTGGCGGAGGAATATCGGCTAATCCATGCAAGACCTCCTTCCTGTCGGGTTTATCGGGCTCATGGTTATCTTGGGTGGAGTGTCCGCCTATGTTGCCGACGTTCTTGGATTCAAGATTGGCAAAAAGCGGATCAGCCTCTATCGCATGCGTCCCAAGCATGTGGCAATGGTCAGCGTCACCATCGCCGGAATGCTCATTCCGCTCATCACTATTGGTTTAGTCGCCGCCCTTTCAAGCGATGTCCGTGAGTGGCTCGGTCGTGGTCGAACCGCTATTGTCGAACTCAAAGAAGTTGTCGCCGAGCGAGACCGGATCAAGGATGAGAGCGTTCAACTGGCGCGTGAAAAGGCGTCACTCACAAACAAAATCACCCTCGGTTCTTTAGAACTTGAAAGGCAGCAGAAAGAGATCGATAAGCAAGTGGGTCGGGTAAAGGCGCAACGAGCCCAACTCTCGCAATTGGAAGGTCGGCTGACATCGGTTCAAGATCGCCTGAGCGGATTAGAAAGGAACTACCAAGCGGCAAAGAGCCAGGTGACGGAAGCGACTCGAAAGCTAGACGCTCAGCGAACCCAACTCGATGCCGAACGCAACAAGTTGGCCGTGTTGCAGAAGCAACGAAAGACGCTTGAAGTGCAACTGCAGCGGGTTCGAAAGGAACAGGAACTTGCCCTTGAAGACCGGAACACGATCCAAAGTGAAAACCTTCGCTTAATGAACGAGGCGTCAGACCTGACGCGCCAGATCACCGAGCAGAAGACGAAGATCGACGAGCTTAACAAAGACACGGAGCGACTGGTTGCAGAGCGAGACAACGCGAAGCGTGACTACGACGAAGCGCTGGGCAATTTACAGAGAACCCAAACCGAACTGGATCGACTCCGCAAAGATCGCGTGGAACTGGAAACGACCCTCGGCACCCTCCGAACCGCCGTCGACAACTCACGTTTGAATCCGGTTCTCTTCTTGAGACTAGAGGAAGTTGCTCGGATTTCTATCCCCGCAAAAGCGTCTGTCACCGATTCTCAGAACCTGTTGACGACCCTGATTCGCGTAGCGCGAATCAACTCGGAACGCCGGGGTCGAACCGACTCGCCGGCAAGAAGTAACCCGATTATCGCCCTCTTTCGAGCAGGAAACGGTCCGGCTACAGAAGCGACTTTTGAATCCGTTTATCCTCTCGTAGCGGGTTTGAGTCAGAACGTGGTGCTCGTCGCCAACGCGACTCGGAACAGTTTCCAAGGAGAGGACATTCCGTTGCTCGTGACCTTGTATCCAAACCCGGTGGTCTTCGAGGCAGAGTCCGTTGTAGCGGATAGCCGAATTGACGGCCGACGATCGGACTTTGCGGTTTACACGCAGATCACCGAATTTCTCGTTACCCGCGTTCAAGATCGCTGCCGAAGAGCAAGGTTGATTCCTCAGCGGATCGGCACCGAGGAGACTTTTGGTGTTCTTGGTCCAGAAGAAATTCTCGAAAAAGTTCGGCTCATTCGAGAGCTGAATCGACCCGTCAAGATTGAAGCCATCGTGGTCCAGGAGACCCGAGCAGGGGACCCCCTCAAGTTGGAACTTCGCGTGAGTTACTAGGTGTACTCGATCGTTGAAAGAAGTACCATAACTCGTCGTCCGTGGAAAAGACCGTCCTCGCCATTGATCCGGGCACTCACAAGTGCGGAATCGCCCTCGTTAAGCGCACCGAAGAAGGCGCGCTTGATCTGATTTGGCGGGACATTATCCCCGTAGACGCCGTTCTCCCCAAAATTCACGAGGCGTACGTTCACGGCGAATTTCACCTCATCATTGTTGGTAGCTCCACGGGTTCAAAGCCCCTTGTAGAGGCTATCCGAAGCCACTTACCGGGAATGGGGCTTCTGGTGATTGACGAAAGAGAAACCACCATTCAAGCCCGAGAAAGGTATTGGGAGCACCACCCCAGAAAGGGTTGGCGACGATTCTGGCCCGCCAGTTTGCAGGTTCCTCCCGAACCCTATGACGACTTCGCCGCGTTCGTCATTGCAGAACGTGTTCTGACCGAGTCCTAGGTCTTGCGAAAGAGTTTTTTTGCGAAAGCAAAATCTACTGAACATCGATTCTTCGTCTGCGTTGTTGCGACTATGAAGCGTGGAGTTTTCGTTTCGGTCGGTTTACTAGCCATCACCGCTCTTTCTCTTGCCCAAGGTCAAGGAGGCGGCGGACGACAAGGTGGAGGTCGGCAAGGATTTGGTCAACAGCAAGGAATGATGGGTCTCCTTTCGCGCAACGATGTGCGATCTGAGCTTAAGATTTCTGATGATCAATCGGCCAAGCTTGCGGAAGCAGGAGTTCGAGTTCGAGGTCAAGGCGGTCCCGGTGGCGGCGGCCAAGGCGGTCGGCAAGGTCAAGGCGGCGGTCGCCAAGGACAAGGTGGCGGTCAAGGCGGCAACCTAGATCCGGAAGCGATGCGCCAAGCTGCTCGCGAGCGTGAAGCAAAGGTCATGGCCATTCTTGAGCCAGGGCAGCAAAAGCGACTCAAAGAGCTGTTTGTTCAGCGATCCGGCAACCGAGCCGCGATGAACGAGAGCATCCAAAAGGACCTCGGTCTTTCGGAAGATCAGGTTGCTAAGCTTCGAGACCTTCAACAAAAGCAGCAAGAGGCCAACCGAGCCGTGATGCAAAAGGTCCGAGACGGCGAACTGAGCCGAGAGGACGTTCAAGGAACCATGCAAAAGAACGAAGAGATCATGAACACCGAAATCGGAAAGATTCTGACCTCTGCCCAGGTCGCCAAGCTCAAAGAAATGGGCGGCGCACCATTCAAGTTCGAAGAGGGCGGCCTCTAAGAGCCGCCGAAAACTCTAAAAGAGTAGACGCAACAATTGGGGAGCGACTTTCGAAGGGTCGCTC
>CAZAVC010000020.1:0-12775 GCA_964488265.1 uncultured Fimbriimonas sp. | reverse complement strand
GGCGCCAAGGCCGAGTGCTGCAACACCGCAGGCAAGCCTGCATTCTTCAAAGTCTTCGTTGCCAACGAGGGCTACAAGTTCTTCGGCTGCAAGGACTCCGCCAAGAAGGGTCGAGAGACCTTCGTCGCTGAGGGCAAGACCGTTGGTTCCATCCAAAAGGTCACCTCGAAGAAGTCCATCGGCTAAGTCCAACAATTTTGCCACCCGGCGCGTTCGATGAACGACGAGGTCGGGTTGGTAGACTCCAAACGCCTGTCCTTTCTTAGGTCAGGCGTTTTTTGCATCCGATCATGACTCGCACTTTCGCCGCCGCCGATATTGGAAGTAACACCGCTCATTTATTGGTTGCGGCCAGCAATGGCGAACTGGTGATGCGGGTAGATAACCTCAACGAATGGATTCCTCTGGGGGAAGTTGTTGCCCGGCAGGGAGAGATTCCGAAGGACGTCATCGAACAGATCGTCTTCGCAATGCGAGAGTTTCGCCGGGTTGCGGAGCAAAAGAAAGCCGAGGTGCTTTACGTCTTCGCCACCGAAGGGATGCGCATTGCGAGAAATCACGATGCGGTTCTGAAGAAGGTTCTGAAGGAGACCGGAGTCAAAGTAGAAATCATCTCCCCCGAAAGGGAGTCCGAACTCTCTTTCCGGGGCGTGATGTTGGACACGCGCAACTTCGATGCTTCCCTCTTGTTCGAAGTGGGCGGAGGAAGCGCGCAAATCGCCGAGATCTCGGGGAACAAGTTGGGCAACCGAGTCTCGTTGCCACTCGGCACGGGGCGCATCATCGCCGAATCTGGGCTCACTAACCCTTGCCCCGAATACGCCTTGAAAGCAGCTCAGAACTACATTCGAGTCCAACTCGAAAAGATTCCCTTCCCCCAGAAAGCGGAACTTGCCGTCATCAGTGGAGGCGTCGGCCGTGGTCTTTGGCGAGCCTTGCACCCCGACGGCGAAAAGCGTTTGTCGCTTTACGAAATCGACTACTTGCGTCGATCCGTCACCGACCTCTCGCCGGACAGAATCACGAGCCGCTTTGGAGTCAAGCCCAAACGAGCAAGCACCTTGCTCCCCGGATCGATTGTCTACGGAGAGATCATGCGCTTCTTTGGATTGGAGCAAGCCGTTGTCAGTGAATTCGGAGTTCGCGAGGGAGCGGTGTTAGAACTCGCCTCCGCCAAGGTCCCGTAACGAAGAGCCTTTTTTTCGCGATGAAGCCAAAATCCAGTAAAAAATCAATAAAGGTGGTCGCACCCACTCCTGCCGAAAACCCGCTCACCGGGAGTGTGGCGGAAGAGCAGCCAATCGAATACTCTCGGTACGTCAACCGCGAGCTATCATGGCTCCAGTTCAATCGACGCGTCTTTGAGGAGGCCGCCAACCCCGCGAATCCCGTTCTCGAGCGTCTGAAATTCCTTGCGATTTTCGAGAGCAACCTGGACGAGTTCTACATGGTCCGAGTTAGCGGCCTTATCGAACAGTTCGAAGCGGGTCTCCTAGAAACCTCTCCGGATGGTCTGTCTCCAAACGACCAATTGGAACTCATTTCTCAAACCGCAGAACCTCTCCGACAACGTGCAGGTCAGATTTACGCTCAAGACTTGGTCCCGCTCCTCGCGAAGTCCGGCATTGCGATTCGCAAAGTCGACGAGCTAACGGAACGGCAGAAGGACGATCTGGAAAAGCGGTTCTTGAACGAGATTTTCCCGCTCTGCACACCGCTGATGCTCCATCCGGCACCCTCTCTGCCGTTCATCTCCAACCGAAGTCTCAACATTGCCATCGAGCTTGAGGACTCTGGTGGGGAGATGCGCCTCGCACGGGTGAAGGTTCCGACCGTCATCCCCCGATCCATAAAGATTTCCGAGCGTAAGAATGAGTTCGTCCTCATCGAGGATCTCATCATCGCCAACCTCAAGCACCTCTTCCCCGGCGTCTCCGTGAAGGGAGCCCACGTGTTTCGGGTGGTGCGCGATGCGGACGTCGAAATCCGTGAAGTCGAGGCAGCCGACCTGATTTCCACAATCGAGGAAACGATCCGGCTCAGACGATTCGGGGACCCGGTGCTTCTAGAAGTCCCGCACTCAATGCCAGACTCCATTCGCAACCTGCTGCGAAGACTTCTGCAACTCGATGACGACGATGTGTTCGTGATCGAAGGGATCATCGGGTTCGACGTGTTCTGGGAGTTGGCCCGTATCGATCGGCCCTCACTGCGCTACACGCCGCACCTTCCCTATCTCTCCGACGCCCTGGCGAGCAGCCAAGGGATTTTCGAGACTGTTTCTTCCAAGGAATTGCTCCTCCACCACCCCTACGATTCCTTCCGACCCATTGAAGAACTCGTCGCCAGTGGAACTCGCGATCCCAACGTGTTTGGAATCAAGCAAACCCTCTACCGGGTGGGCAAAGAGTCTCCGATCGTCGAGAGCTTGCTAGATGCGGCAGAAGCGGGCAAACAGGTGGCCGCAATGGTCGAGCTCAAGGCTCGATTTGATGAGAGCAACAACCTTGTCTGGGCTCGAACTCTGGAACGGGCGGGTGTTCACGTCACCTACGGTTTTGCCGAGATGAAGACCCACGCCAAGTTGTGTCTTATCGTGCGCCGTGAAGGCAAAGGACTCAAGCTTTACGCCCATATCGGCACGGGCAACTACAACCCGGCGACCGCGCGGCTATACACCGACCTGAGCTTGCTCACCACCGACAAAGAGATCACCCAAGACATTCTGGAGCTCTTCAACTATCTCACGGGCTTCAGTAAGCAGGCGGGATACCGCAAGCTGCTGGTCGCACCGACCAACTTGCGAGAAGGCATTCTAGATCGAGTGGACCGAGAGATATTGAATGCAAAGAAGGGCAAACCCGCGCGCATCACCTTCAAGGTCAACTCCCTTGTGGATCCAGAGATCATTGATGCCCTCTACGAGGCCTCTCAAGCGGGCGTAGAGGTCGAACTCTTGGTTAGGGGCATCTGCTGCCTTCGCCCGGGCGTACCGGGGCTCTCCGAGAACATACGGGTACTTAGCGTTGTTGGAAGATTCCTGGAGCACAGCCGCATCTATTGGTTCGAGAATGCGGGCAAGCCCGAGGTCTACATTGGTAGCGCGGACGCCATGCGGCGCAACTTAGATCGTCGGGTGGAGGTGCTCGCTCCGGTTGAGAGTCCACGATTGATCAAACACCTCCGAGAGAAGATCCTCGATATCTGTCTCAAAGACACGGTCAAGGCTTGGAAAATGCTCCCCTCGGGCGATTATGAGCGGGTCCAAGCTGGCGAAGAGAAGCCGTTTGATTCCCAACAATGGTTCCTGAAGCATCCCGCTTCCCGCGACCTCATTCAACCAAGTGCCGCTCCACGCAACCGCAAGTGATTGAAACAGAAACGCCTCCTTCCGAATGTGGAAGGAGGCGTTTTTTGTATCTCGGCGTTAAGATCGTGACTTAACGAGTTCGTGCGCTTTCTTTGCCTGAAGGTCGGAATCGAGTTCGCCCGGTCGATACTGCTTCGTCTCGTCTGGCTTCACTTCGATGTCCGGCATTAATCCACCGCTAATATAGGCTCCGTCTTCATCGACCTTTCGGTTGATGTACTCACCATTCGGCAGGTAGTACTTCGCAATCGTAAGCTTCACGCCCGCGCCGTCGGTGAGATCGATCACGGTTTGGACCGAAGCTTTTCCGTAAGTTTTCTCACCCATGATGGTCGCGCGTTTGTAATCTCGCATGACACCCGCAAAGATTTCTGCCGCACTTGCCGAATCCTCGTTCACCAGAACGACGATCGGATACTTGGTGTCTTGCACTTCACCCCGACGGGTTTTTTCGTATTCGATCACAGGCTTTTTCACGGTTGGACTCGTGAAAGTCGGCTCTGCCCGCATCTCCATCTTGATCACCACCTTGCTATCGAACCATCGGCTCAGCATCTTCGAAGCCGCTTCCAATCGACCGCCGGGGTTGCCCCGCATGTCAATGATCAGCCCCTTCATGCCTTGTGATTCAAGTTTGGTAATGGCTTGCTCAAACTGCATCGGAGTCGGCACGCTAAACGAATAAACCTGAACAAAGCCGACGTTGTCCGGGAGCATCTTGCCTTCCACCGTTGGCGTGGTGATTTGGGCACGTCGAACAACCATGGTGATCGGCTTTTCTTGGCCGATCCGCATGACCGTGAGCTTCACCGTCGTTCCTTCTTTTCCTTTGATTTTCGAGACGATGTAGTCGGTGGTTTTCCCTGACATCACCACGTCGTCGACGGCGGTGATCACATCGCCTTCCTTGAGACCCGCCTTAAATGCGGGTGCGTCTTGGAAGACCGTCGCCACTTTGGCACCCAACGGATCCTCTCCGAGCTTTGCCCCGATACCGAAGAAGTTGCCTTCGATCTCCGAGTTAAAAGCCTCGGCTGTTCGAGGTTCAAAGTAGTTGGTATGAGGGTCGCCCAGCGCCGCGACCATCCCTTCCATCGCCGCATACTTCAGCTTCTTGGGGTCCACCTTGCTGCGGTGATTGGTGAGGATACGGTCAAAGTTCTCCTGGAACGCCCCTTCAGCCGACATGCTCGGCGAAGTTGCCCGGATGCCCTGCAGAAGATTGATTCCGCCCGGTCGAGATCCGGACTGCATATCCTTCCATCCGTATCCGAACCCAAAACAAGCTCCGAGAGCCACCACATAAAGCGCGCCTCTCATCACATTTGCAACACCGAATTTCATGGTTTACTCGCCCCCCTTCTTGGTGGTTTTTCCGGCGGGAGTTTTGCCCCCCGTTTTCTTGTCTGCAACCTTTTGCCCGCTAGGCGTGTTCGAGGCTCGGTATCCACCGACAGCAAGCGAGTAACCGCTTCCGTCCGGCAGCTGGACAAGTTCCGTGACCGCGAGGTCGATCTTTCCGCCCGAAGCGACTCTCTGGGCTTGTCTGCCCATCATGCCCCCAGTCACCTTCGCCTTGGTGAACGCGCTCAAGGCGGTGGCGAGTTGCTCAGCCGCATCTCGCGTGGAGGCATCCACAATGAGCTTCAACTTCGGAGGAGACGCATTCCCTTTCTTGACTTCGATAGGCAAGGCGGCACGAGCCCGTTCCGAGACGATCTCTCCGTACTTCCCTGCCGGCACCAGAACCTCTAGGCATCGACGCATGGTGTCGTGGTCGCCGAGCACGTTGTTACGTAGGTCGATGGTGACCTCCGATTTACCTTGGATAGCGGTTTTGAGTGCTTCGTCCACCTTTCCGTAAAGCGGAAGTCGCACTTCGTTGCCCTTCACCAGGAATCCCGGCATTTCCGAAGGACCCTTCTCAACCGTGAAATTCAACATTTGGGGCTTGCCGTTACTTGCCTTGCGCTCAATCCTGAGTTTGACGCTTCCGCTCACGCCGACGGTCAATCGCTCTCGAGCGCGAACAGGCATCACCGACTTGTCGAGCAGCGTTCGCACCCGCAACCGCTCTTTGTTCAACTCTTCGAAGGTCAACTTCTTGGCTTGCCATTGGCGGCGCATCTCAGTGAACTTCAGAAGTTCTTGGCTGTTGTAAACCCAGTGGTCATCCAACGAGTTAATCACATCGCCTTCTTTAATGCCGGCTTTTGCCGCCGGACCGTTCGGCGTTAACGCAACAACCGTGAGTCGCGGAAGCTGGACCTTGGCGAGATCGCCCTCGGCTTCCGCCTCTGCCTCTTCTTCTTCCGACTGAGGTGGCAATACCGACCCACCCTCAAAGTCCAGATAAACGCCGATGCCTTCGTACATGCCTTGGCGCATTTTCTTGAAGGCGGCGAACTCTTCTTTCGAGAAGAATCGAGAGTCCACGTCGCGGAGTCCGGCGATCATGCCCCGTACGGCTCCGGAAAGCAGCTTCGCGTCCGACTCAATGTCCTCAACGTAGTACGCCTTCAGAATCTCGGTGACCGATCGGAAGTAGTCACTCTCGGCAATCTCGCGCTTGTCACTGCGCGAGGCGAGCAGGGTGGACCAATGCTGGTCCTTCAGCGTTTGCCGAAGGTCTTGCGCTTCTCGCACTTTCAACCCCGTCAATACCGCCACGAAGCCGCCGCTCAAAAGGAGGGCGGCGGTCAAACTCTTTGTGCCCGCATTCATGCTCAATTTACTTCTAGGACATTTAACAACGGTTTGATGCCAATCGGTTCGAAGTTATTCACCGTTGATGCGACCGTCTATCTTTTGAATCCGTGCGAGGTGCCTAGGACCGTCGCTTGGAGTTGCCGTTAAAAATGCCCGTACGACAAACGCCGCTTGTTCGGTTCCCAAAACCCGCGCTCCCAAGCACAGGATATTTGCGTGGTTGTGCTCGCGAGCCATCGTCGCCATGAACTCCGTGGTACACAAGGCGGCTCGAACGCCGGGATGACGGTTGGCCCGAATCGAGATTCCGATACCTGTTCCGCAAATGAGGATGCCAAGATCGGCCTCGCCAAAGTTCAACACCTTTACTGCCGCATCCGCCGCGTCCGGGTAGTCGTAGCTATCCGGCGAATTGGCTCCGACCTGAATAACGGTGTGCCCTTCCGATTCCAACCTCTCCGCGAGAAAGTGCCGGAGATCTAATGCAGCATGATCGGATCCTAGAACCAGTTTCATCGAGCACCATCCCGGAGGCCTTGAAGAGCGGTCTTTACGCTGGGCGCGGGATTCTTGCCCCAGGCTTCGATAACCTGTGCCGATACTGTGAGCTTCTTTTCTCGAACGAGAGAGATGAGCGCCTTGATCACGAAGGGGTGCTTATCACCGAACAAGTTCTGAACTTCGCCCGGATCGATATTTCCAAGTTTCCCTAACGCGAGAGCGGCTTCAGCTCGGACGCTCGGCGATAGATCCACGACTGCCGATTGAAGGACTGGTCGAGCCTCTTCTGCCGAAAGAGCGGTTGGAATCTCGGCGACAACGCGAACTCGGACTCCGACGCTATCATCCTTGATCCCCTTCGCACCTTCCGCACGAATCTTCGCTTCTTTGGAGCCTAGCAGCCGTTTGTAGCCCGTGAATCGAACCTGGTCGCTTGGGTCGTTGATCGAGAGGAAAAGAAGCTTCTTTTGGGCAAACTCGATATCGTCCGCATCCGCCGCCTCGATAGCCGCGAGCCGCACTTCGGGGTCGTCTTGAATGGAGAAAGTGACCCGGAATCGATTGGCTCGCTCCGACTGAAACACTCCCAGCGAGCGGGTAGCCGTCGCGCGGAGCCGAACGTTTTGTCGACCGACAAGCCCACCAAAATCGTTGATGAGGGAAACGTCTTTTCTCACTTCCCTGTTTTGGCGTTTGACCAACTCTTCCACTGCAATCAGACGACCGTGTTCGATCGGAGCGGTGCGAATGAGACCCCGCAGTAGGGCGGTGGCAACCTCACCATCCATGGAACCAACGCACCGGATCGCAGCTTCCGCGATGGGAGGCACGATCTCTTTGGTGAGTCGATCAAGATCGGCAGGGATGGATTTGAGATTCGCGCCCTCTAATTTGCGGAGGGCCTGGTAGACCACTTGAATGGGCTCGTCGTTCTTCAAGAACTCGGCTAGTTTTGGGTCTTTATCCGGAATGGCGGCAAGCTGGGCAAGCCTTGAGAGAACCGGGTTGGCCGCTCGTTCTACCTTGCTGTCCTCGAACTTGAAGTCGCTAAACGCCCAAGAAAGGGCACCAAGATCGGCTTTACCGGCAAAGCGCTGAGACGGCGCGGCGACGATCTCGATACGCTCGAGTCTATCTCCGGCTTTCGCAACTTCGCCGAGCGGAATGTAAACCTTCCGCCACTTCCCATCCGCGGCAAGAGTCTCCCAATTGAACGGCGAAGCAATCGCTCCGACTTCAAAGTCCACGTTTCGACCGCTTGTCGTTCGGAAGCGAACCGCGAACGCATCGCGGACGAACGTCTTTACTTCGAACGAGAGGTGCGAAGGCATCTCTTTGAGAAGAGGGAATCCTCCGGCAGGCTTCGGAAGGGCGAATCCTCCATCTCGGAACATGCTCTTCTCGATCACGGTAAGAACATCACCTTTTTCGGCGTCCTTCTCTACTGCCAGTTCGAAGGGTGGCAGAACGGTCCCAAAAACAGATCCTTCTGGCTCGCGCAGCGTCGGTCCACCGCCCCGATTTTCAGAATTGAGCCGCTCTAGGGTTGCGCCGTCTGGCTCCGCTTTTCCAAGAACGATCGCCTCGTCTCCCTCGCCAACAAGTTGACCGAGAGCGGCGAGCGGCAGACCGGTGGATGCCAAATCCTTTTTGATCCCTTCGATGCCAACGTCGCCGAGTCGCAGAGCGAGTTGCTCATAAATGCGGCGGAAGAGTTCGAGTTCTAAGACCGCGCCACCCTGCTCAATGCCGGCAACACCAACCGTCATGGCGCTGAATCGCCCCAGTGTTGGGCGGTCATCGAAAATCGGCGAGATTGGAAGGGAAACCCCAGGCCCCGCAACGAGCGCGATGTTCGCCGCGAAAGGACCCCGGAAGATGCCATCTTCTGCCTCGAAAGTTCCCTGGTTGGTATGCGATTGGAAATAGCGGCGCAAGTCTTGTTCGGCGTTGTCCAGAGAAACGGGATCCCGCTCGAATCGAATCGCCGGGTCAAGAATGATCTTGCCTTTGCTCCAAGCGGCGACGAGGCCCGCGAGTCTGCCGAGTCCCAAAATCAGTCGATTCCGCGAATTGGTTTCAAAGCTGCCTCGCAAAACATCGCGTCCGGGACCAGGCGTGTCGCGATACAACGACGTGCGCTCGAAGATCACGAGGTTCAACGGCAGTTTCAGCGCTTTCCCATCAACGGTGGGATATTCGAACTTGGACAGGTCGTAACCGAGCGCATACGGCGCGGGCCACTCTCGCTTGTCGACTTCGGCATATCGAAATCCTGCGAACCCTCCGACCGCCGGATCGACGCCCGTTTTGGGGGCATCGAATTTCAGTGCTGCGGCGCCGCCCCCCTGAACGGGAGTGCCTCCGCTCGTTGCAGCTTGAGGGGTTACGAGAAGAAAGGAATATGCGGCAACGAGCGGGAGAAGCGTCATAAATCAGTCCAGCAATTTATACAGACGGACATCGTGAGCAGATGTTGCATGCCCATCTCCCCGACTATAGTCCAAAGACGCCTTATGTCCAAATCCTGACAAGTCGGCGGGCAGCTTTCCAACCAACTCAAGCACAACCTTCTTGATCTTCTCCGAGTTCGACTTGAAGACTTCCAGAACGCTGTGGGCGTCAACTGCCTCCGCTCCGGCGTGGACTCCGCTGTCGTAGTCGGTGATCAGCGAAATGTTGACCACGCCCATGCCAAGCTCGTGACAGAGGTAAGCCTCTGGATACTGGGTCATGTTGATCACTTCCCAACCCTGATTGTGGAACCAGGTGCTCTCCGATTTGGTGCTGAAACGGGGTCCTTGAATGACCACAACGGTTCCGCCATCGTGGCAAACAATGCCGTTCTCTCGAATGGTCTCCACCGCCAGGCGTCGCAGTTCCTTGTCGTACATGTCTGCCGGAGAAACGTGCGTCACGATAGGACCGTCGTAGAACGTGTCGGCTCGGCCGTTGGTTCGATCGACAAACTGGTCGCAAACCACAAAGTGACCCGGCTCAACGTGCCGTTGAAGAGATCCAGCCGCGCAGGGGCTGACGATGACTTGGCAACCAAGCGATCGCATCGCCCAAACATTTGCCCGAAAGTTGATCTTGTGTGGAGGAAGGGTGTGGTGCCGACCATGTCGGGGCAAGAACGCCACTTTACGACCCGCAACCTCGGCGAGGAACACCGAATCACTCGGCGCGCCATAAGGCGTGTCGACCTTAACCTCTTCGACGTTGGTAAGGAGGCTATAAAAGCCTGAGCCACCAAAAACACCAATTTCAGCTACTTGTTTCAAATCAGATTTTCCTTAGACAGATGCACAGAAGGCCTACGCATGGAAACGGGAGCGCGAGAGCGCTCCCGTGAAAAGCAAACTTACTTGCCGACAGTGGACAAGTCGAGGGTTAACCCGCGGTACACGGCGTCGATAAGCTTGTCGACTCGGGAGCCCTTGCGAACAAGAACGTCTTGATCCAGACCGAATACTCGACCCGCTTTCACGGCCTTGATCCCGCTGAAGCGAGCGTCTTTCAAGAAGTTCTTCGCATCGCCGCCCACAAACACCACGTCGGGGTTCTTTGACAAGACCATTTCTGCATTGATCGCTTCGAACTTGTCAGAATCCGGACCGACGATTTCCGCTCCGCATTGAACCGCAACGTCTCCGATAAAGCTCTTCGTCCCAGCCATCATTGAGGATCCGTTCGGTCCTGACAGCACGAATATCGCCTTTGGCGAAACGGCGGGCTTGTCGCCTCTTACTCGCGACCAAGCTTTGTGAACGCGCTCGATGTAGTCGTTCATGTTGGTCTCAATTCCAACGGTGCCGGCAAAGCTTGCGAGTTCCCGTTCGTAGTCTTTGAGCGTTTGGGCCTTGAACTCGAAGGTCTGGAAACCCATCTCCTTGATCTTTTGAATGTCCTGATCAGAGTAGAGACCCTTGTCGTAAGCGACTAAGTCAGGATTCAACTTCTGAATCGCTTCGTAGTTGGGTTTGACGTCGGCGACGATCGGAATCTTGCTGACGCTCATCTCTGGGTAGTCACAGGCTGCAGTTCGACCAACAGGCTGAACCATGCCCGTGACACAGACCTCGGTCACGCTCGGGCTGAGGCTGACAACGTTCTTGATGAACTTCGGCCTGGGTACTCCGCCCACCAGTTGGACCTTTCCACACCCGGACAACGAGAGACCGGCAACGGTGAGAGAAAGAACACCCAATATGGAGACAAGCGTTCGGGAACGGCGAGCCAAAGATCGCATATTGCTATTTTGATTGACCGAGACTTCAGATTGCTTAAAGGCGTCCATTGTTTGCGTTATCACCCTCTTCGGTTAGACCTTATTCGGTTCTGCTCTTGGCAACGGTGATCAGGCGAGGATTACTGAACTTCGAGATCACACCCTTTGAACCGAACGCGATCACTGAAATCTGGTAGTCGCCATCGGCGACATCCTCCGACAGATTCCATTCGAACGTTGTGCCCTTCACCGTGAAAGCTCGCAGGCATCGAGTGGGAAGGGTCTCCCCTTTCGCCTCGATGAGAATGAGTTCAACCCCGTAGGCCTGCGCCCCTTCGATACCCTCCCACTCAACAATCAACCGCTGCCGAAACTTCGAACCCGTATTCGGGCGGATGAGTTCCACTCTCGGCAAGGTTCCCGAAGGTGCAGCCGTTGTCGGCTTCTTTTCAGGTTCTTTTGCAGAGCCTTGCTTGGTTGGGGTGGTCGGTTTTGAAGCCGGACCCTTCGGATCCACTAAAAACTTGGGTTCTCCCAGCCCAACCACGCCTTCAAAGTCAATTTTCAGGGCCTTCTTGCCTCGAACGTCGATGGTGAGGTCTTTCGGCTTGTCGCCCAGTTTTGGAGTGAGGTCCTCAACGAGATCGCCGTCGAGACTCAGAACGACCCTTCCCATCGCGCTCGAACCTGTCTCCGATGAATCTGGCACGCCTACTGAAACCTTAAAGTTCTGCGCACCGCTGGGGACGCTGTAAACCGCGAGTCGCTTGGCGGCAGAATCGGTCGTCACGCCGTTGGAGAAGATCACCCCTCCCATCGAGAACTCTTCAACAAATCCGAAAGAGCCGACCAATGTTACAGGCTTCAACGACTGCAAACCAATCTGAACAAGTTTCGATGCACTTTCTTGTACAGATCCTGCAAACGCTAACCCAACCGCGAGTGATGCCGCGACCAGCCCCATTCCGACTCGACTCACCTTCATAACGTGTCCATCCTACCGCTTCCGCCTTTTTTCAAGTGAGTCGATCTCATTCGCCCCCGCCACGAAGGTCTGGACCCGACCCCGATTTCGATTCAGTCCCTGACTTAGGATCCGTAGGAGGGGTTGAAGTCGATCCTGAATCGTCATCGTCTCCACGCAAATCGATCGGCTTCTTTTCCGGCTCTCTCGGTTTCGTCTTTGATTCGGGTTGAGATTCGCCCGGTTCGAGCGCTGGGTCCGGGACGGTCGGATCCATTGCTGGATCGGTCGGACCTAGATCGTTCGGAATTGGACTCGCATACGGGTCCGGCTCTGGATCCTGAGGCACCGGAGGGCTACTGTCTCGATAGGAATCGCCCGGTCTCTCGAAAGGAGGCGTCTGCTGTTCCAGCCCCTCATTGAGTCTGGGATCGGTTGTGCGACGCACCGCTTGCGCATTCCCTCCATCGGGTGTTGTTGGGTTCACCACCATGCGGTAGACGAGAGAGAGTCCGAGGAAGACGATCGCTCCCGCAAACACGGAGGCAATCACAAGCGCGGGGGTGTTCTTTGGATTCGACCACCAGGGTTCCTGCACAGACCCTTTTGGGTCTGAAGGCGGTTTCTGTCCGCCGGGGCCGGCCGATGCTGAACCGGTGTCGGTTGCCAGGTCACCCGGTGCAAATTTCGAGGGCTCCGTGGAGAAGGCTTCGACGAGTTCGGTCTCCCCTTCGACAAGTTGGCTATCCTCCAAATTGGGACGAGGGACAAAGCGAATCCGTCCTTCGTCGTCAACAACGGGGTCGGCAATGCCAATGCACTCCCCGGCTGAATTGTAAGTGACCATTCGCTCAACTCCAAACGAGTCGCGCTCAAGGCGAGTGTAGGTTTCCGATTCACCCATCGTTACTGCTTGGACGGTTTCACCGCCCTCCTCCGTTTCGATCTTTGCAAAAACGACCGACTACAATGCGTAACGAATGAAGAAAGTCGATCGTGC
>CAZAVC010000019.1:0-13074 GCA_964488265.1 uncultured Fimbriimonas sp. | reverse complement strand
CTTCGCCGAGGGTATCGCGCTAAGAATGCCGACCCTGTGCTGGACTTCGGTCGCACTGTTCGGTCAAAGGGTGCGCTGGAATTGTTGCTCGCCTCCGCCGAACTTGAAGCTTTTCGGGGAAAGGATTCGAAAGCGATCACTCAACTCCAGCAAGCCGTCGCCTTCACCAACGCCTTGGCGGATCAGCCAGCACCGGTCGATTACGTTTCGGGCCGTGGGGCGCAAGTTACCGTGCTGGTAAGCATCAACCGAATTGCAAGCAGGCTGAGAAACTCCCCACTCCGACTGGCACCCTTCGAGTCTTTGGTGCGGAACTGGAGCCCAAAGCTAGACCGGGAGCGCCTGATCCGTTTTGAAGTCAACTCCTCTCTAAAGAGGCTCTTCTCTGAGTCGGAGGAAGGCATATACGCCGCCGAAACGCTTCGATGCCGACTGGAGGAGACGAAAAGCCGTACTCACCGCAGGAGGAGGAGTTTGTCGAAGCGCTCACGAGAGAGTCGATGAAAGAAAAGCAGTCGCTCCCCTACTCGCCGGAAAACCTCCGAAGCGAAAATGCCCCGTTGGCGGTAGTGGTCTCCAAAATTCTTCGGGATGGACTAGATCGCCTTCGAAAGGCGAGTTCTCCCCAATCTGCTCAACCCGCAGCATTTGGCACTCCTGCCAAAGAAGAGAAGCTTTCGGATCTTTTTGACGGATTCGCCGCGGGAACTCCCCTAGAGACCCCGGAGGATTTGTTCTTCACAAACAGGGCTTTGGTGCTGACCGCCATTTCAATTTATCGAGATCACGCCAGGCAGGGTTTCCCAAAAGAACTTCCGACTGGAAAAGCCGCGCCAAAGGATGCTTTGGGAAGACCCATCGAGTTGGTGAAGCTACCTGCTGGACTCTCACTTCGATCCGTGGGGCCAGATGGCCAGCCGGACCCGGTGAATCGTCGCCACGACGACCGCGTGATTCGGCTGGACTACGACTTCAAGAAAAAAGGTTAGCCCGCCACGCGCCGCAACGACCGCTCCAGCTTTTCCAAGAAGAGGTCGATCTCTTCTGCCGTGACGGAAAGATTCGGGCGGGTTCGGATCGAACGGTTCCCTGCTCCAAGCAGCAACATCGACTCGTTTTGCAAAGCATCCTGAATCAACGCCCGCTTGCGATCACCCGAATCCAGAGAGAAGCCCTGGTAGAGTCCCAGACCCCGGACGTTGCCCATCATTTCCCCGAACTTGGCGGCAACGGCTCCCAGCCCTTCCGCCAAACGTCGACCGTTCACCGCCGCCTGTTCCACCAACCCCTCTTGTTCCATGATCTCGAACTCGCGGGTCACGCGCACCATGTCGGCAAGCGTGCCACCCCAAGTGGAATCTAGGACTCCGACGTCCTCAAGGGGTTCGTACATCAGCACTGCGCCATTGCCCCACTTCTTCCCAGTTGCAACAGCCATCGGCGGGTGAGGAAGGTCGAAGTGATCGATCGCCCACATTTTGCCCGTGGCTCCGAGGCCCGTTTGAACCTCGTCAAAGCCCAGCATGACGTCGTACTTGTTGGCAAGACGAGAAAGCCCTTGGAAGAATTCTGGCAATGCCACTCGGTGCCCACCCGCACCTTGGATCGGCTCAACGATAATGCCGACGATCTCGTCCGACATGTGCTCTAGCACGGATTCGAGTTGCTCTAACGACCGAGTCTCGTTAGCCAAGTTCTGCTCGCGGGTGTTTCGGCTGTCGTAAGAGGGGAACGGCAACTTGATGTTGCCGCCGGAGGTGAGCCCAACGAAGTCCTTGGTCGCTACCGGATCCATCGTTTGCGTGACTTGCAGGGCAAACACGGTTCGACCGTGAAACGCCCGATCGAAGTAGACAAATCGTCGGTTGCCAGAGAGTCGGCCCTTCTTGAGGCACTTCTGATTGAACTTTGCGATGAGATACTTGAGCATGTTCTCCACCGCTTCCGCGCCACTGTTGACCGCGTAAACCTCTAGGGTGTCCGATCGCATGGACAGCGGGGCGTTCTCCCGGAGCAAACGGTAGTAAGCCAAGCACTCGGGGGTGAGGAAGTCGGGGTTGGCGATCTTGTTGTTCGCCGCTACCACGAGTCGCCGGACGTAATCGGGCTCGTACAGACCCGGGTGGTTGTGACCGATGAGCTTCGATCCGTAATAGCCCGCCCAATCGAAAATTTCCTGCCCATCCACGGTGACCAGGTACATCCCGTGACCCTTCTGCAGGTCGAGCGCGAAGGAGTACGGCTCGGCAATCACGTACCGCCCCATCTCTTCCAGCATCGCCGCCGATTTGGGTCCGGGGAATGCGGTCGCCGAATTCAAAGTATCTGGGGAAGTCACTGAGAGATTATGACAGGGCACAAAAGGAGGCCCTCAGATTCTTTTTTCAAGTTTTTTTTCAAATCTGGAACAAAAATAAAAATATAAATGTATATTATGAATGCCATGAGCAAATTCAACACATTTGAAGAACTCCGTGACTTTGTAAATCAACCCGAACACAAAGGGGTGGTTACTGTGACCATGGAGGAACTACGCGATACCTATGGTGTCGATAAGTTGGGTGTCCACGTTCGTGATGGGATCGTGAACAAACTTGACGGGGTCGGCCTAAAACCATTCCCTCGTGAATTGCCTAAATATCAACATGAAGAGGTTCGAATATATCGATCAGGGAGTCCGATCGCCGAAGTTATCGATGCGGTTTTAAACCCAAGCCCAGATCACGACCAAGAACTTCGCGATCTCGTTGGAGGAGGGCACAAAGAAACGATACAAAAAATCAAAGAACTTGTCTGCGACTAGGATTGGAATGGTCCCCTTGTTCCGCAAGGGACGGAGCGGCCTGCTAGGGTTGCGAGGCTGGTCTGAGGCAGTAAGCCTCAGACCAGCCGTCCATGTTCTTCAGCCCAGTACAAAGCCGACCCTGGAATCGCTTTTGCGGCCTGAAACTCCTCCGGTGTGTAGAGGAGCAGATCCACGGAATAGTCGCGCTCCCGGTCGAGCGATTTCAACGCAAGGGCCTGCCGCTCGATGAAAGGCACATCAGTATTCGTGATGACCAGAACATCCCAGTCGCTATCCGGCTGGTGATCGCCGCGTGCCCTCGAGCCAAATAAGACCATTCGCTCGATCTCGAAATGTTTCGAAATCGACCGCTTGATACTGTCCAGCACCTGTTCGTCGCTCATGAACTGCATGCCCTTGGTTTTTGGACGCGTCCCACCTCATTATGGATTCCCACGAATGAGCCCGATCTGCCCGGAAATTATCTCCTATAGTTCAAAAAGACAAAGCCCCCGAAGTCCGTGAAGAACCTCGGAGGCTTTCCCTCTAAAAACCAGGGACCTTACCTGCCGGTCGCTTTCTTCAATCGAGCGTTGACCGCATTCCAGTCGATGCAGTTCATGTACGCCTCGATGTATTTGGCGCGAGCCGTCTTGAAGTCCAAGAAGTAGGCGTGCTCATACACGTCCATGGCAAGCACCAGGGTGCTGTTCCATGCCGGATAGGTGTCTTGAGCATCGCCGATGAACGAGAAAACGCGCTCTTCGTCGTGATCGTAACCTAGGTAAACCCACCCGCGGGCGCCCATGCCGGAAGTCTTCCAATCTGCGACCCACTTGTCGAACGAACCGTATGCCTCGTTGATGAGGGTGGCGATGTCGCCCGTTGCCGGACCGCCGTCTCCACCAATGGTGTCGAAGTAAACGTTGTGGTTCTTGTAGCCACCGTAAGCGAACGCGTAGTTCACCTTAAGGGCTCGAATCTGGCTGTAGATTTGGTTGCCCTTGGCTGGGTCCATCTCCATCTCGGCGAGAGCCTTTCGAATCTCGTTGGTCTTGTTGGCATATCCTTGCCAAAGTCCAAGGTGAGCCTTGTGAGTGTCTTCGCTGATCCCCTTGGACGCGGTCTTAAGGGCCTTCTTGATGTCTTCCTCGGTGGGTACGTAAACGAGTTTCGGTTCCATAGTCTTCCTTACGCCTTGCTGGGTGAGACCGATTTCTCCCAGACCGGTGAAAGCAGAAAACTTTTCCAGGGCAGGTGCGCCCGCCGCTGCCATGCCCGCCAAAAGGGCGTCACGACGGCTCAAGATAAATTCATCCATGTTTCTCCTGTCAGGATTTCTCAGTCCTTCCAAATAGAGTACCGATCTTTGTTGCGGAAGATCGGCGGCGGGGTTACAGTTTCATTAAGGGACGCCAAGACAGAACAGAGATAAAAATGAACGCCTATCTCAAAACCCTCGAACAAACACCCAAAACACTCTTCAACATCGTCGACCAAGTCAAACCAGACCGGTACAACGACATGGTCGACCCTGACCGATTCAACCTGACCGAAATGGTCGCTCACCTTGCCGATTTCGAGGACATCTTCTTAGACCGGTTGCGCCTGGCGTTCGAAGCACCCGGATCGGAGATCACTCCGATTGATCCCGATGCGAGAGCCTCGGAAAAGCACTACGCAACCCGAGATGTCCACCACGAACTCGAGGTCTTCGACAACCGTCGACGAGACATGGTGGAATTCTTGAACACCCTGCAGCCAGAAGACTGGCAAAAGGGCTTCAAGCATCCAGAACTGGGTGACGTGACCATAGAGGAGTACGCCAATTTGATCTTGGCGCACGATCTCTCTCACCTAGCCCACGCGACCGCCTACATGCGGTAACGCGGCCAACCAGGATCTCGACAACACCAAAAACCCGCGTCCCCCACCCCCAACAAAACCAAAATCGCCATCGAGAGTCCCCATTTTGCCGTTCACTCCCTAGCCGGGAATGAAAGGAAGGTCGAGACTCTCGGGCGGTACCCTAAAAAACCATGCTCACCCAATACGCCCTCCAAATTCAGCACACTCCAGATGCGCTCATCCGCATCATGGATACCGTTCGACCAGAGCGTTACGACGAGGAGATCGAGCCTGGGCGTTTCTCTCTGCGAGAGGTGATTGCCCACCTTGCCGATTGGGAGCAGATCTGGCTAGATCGCATCACTTTGGCCGTGGAATACCCCGGTTCCACCGTGGAAACCCATGATGAAGGCGATCGAGCAGCCGCACACAACTACGCCGGCAAAGACGTCCATCACGAACTTGAAGTGTTTGCCAACCGCCGCCGAGATACCGTGACCTATCTGCTGGGCCTCGCGGTAGACGATTGGGACAACACCGTGAAGCACCCCGAAAACGGAGAGATGTCTGTAATGGACATCGTCAACTACGTCATCGGTCACGACCTGTATCACCTTCACCAAGTCAGCCTCTACGTCAAGTAGATTCGCAGACCTGGACCATTTGAAAGCGCGGGACTTCTTCAGCCCTCCCCTCTTGATCAAAAAATCGATCAAGAGACCGGAAAAACTGGACCGGTCACCGCGCTTTGCTGTGTCAGATAATTGGAATAGAGCTAGAGAAGAAATGGGAGAACTTCACAACACCGCCAAAGATGCCTTAGCGCCGCTGATAACCGCGATGTCCCTGGAACGGGCTTTTACAAGCTTGCTGCCTCACAACCCGATCTCGGAAAAGACCGCTCACGACGCCCTGGCGACAATCGAAGAACGGTTTGGGAGCAACTCCATCTGGATGGCGCTCGGCTATCTGTACATAGACGACATCCACCGATCGCATCTGATCGTTCAGGATATGTCTAACTTTGAGGCGTCATACCTACACGGAATCATTCACCGACGCGAGGGAGACTTTCCAAATGCGAAGTACTGGTTCCACAAGTCGCTCCACCTGCCGGAAGTGTTTGACATTGACCCTTACAAGCTCACCGACGCTTACGAAAAGCGAGGGCGAGAGAATCCGGCCGACCTCATCGAACAGACTAGGGCCGAGTGGGTGAAGCTGGTGAATTACGTGAGCGATCACATTTAAACCGCTTTTGCCCTAAGATAACGATATGACCACCGCCTTGGCGCTTCTTCTCGCTGCGCCCGTCACCAACGTCAACGCGTTCTACATGGGCCATTCGCTCATGAGCGATATTCCCGATATGGTGATGGCCCTTGCCCGGGCGAGCGGTCAGAACAAGTTCACCTTCAAAGACGAGAATATCCCCGGCTCGCCGCTTCACTGGCACTGGTCTCAGCAAACCAAACGGGAAAGCAAGTTCGAGCCACAGTTTCGGGGTTACGCGTTCGACTGCATCACCTCGGCAACCACCGACTTCGTCCTTACCGATTCTGTGCCGCGAGGTGATAGCGGGTCGGTTCAGGAAACCGTCGACTACATGGGCCGATTTCTCAAGTTCGCCCGCTCCAAGAGCCCCAAAATTCGGGTTTGGTATTACGAGGGGTGGCACTGCATCAACACCGGCACACCCAAAGGGTGCGACTACGACAAATCTGCCCCTTCGCGCAATCTAACTTGGGTGGCGAGGCTGGATAAAGACCACGCCATGTGGTCGGGCATCGTCAACCAAGTCAACGCCAACCACCCCGCAAAAGCGGGCGAAGAGAAGGTGCGCCTCATTCCCACCGGCACCGCGCTTTCCAGGCTTGCCAAAGAAATTGACGCGGGCAAGATTGCGGGCTACACCAACTACAAGCAGCTGTTCGATGACGACATTCACGTGAACTCGGCGGGCAAATACTTCATTGGTTTGGTTCACTACGCTTGCCTGTTCGGCAAGTCGCCTCTGGGGCTTCCTAGCAACGTCAAGAATCGCTGGGGAGGATCGCAGTGGGAGAAGAAATCTTGGGAAAAGACCGTTGCCCAAGAGCCTCTTCCCGCCGCAACCAAGCGCATGCAGCAGATTGCCTGGGAAGTAGCCCAAGCCGAACCGCTAGCGAAGTGAATTTCATGCTCATGAGGTGAATTTCGGTACGGTTTTCACCGTCCCGCAAACTCACCACCCTTGCAACCTGATATATCGGTCAATCTCTTAAGCGTGCAGTACGTAACCGCTCAAGAAGCCGTCAAGGTCATCGCATCTGGAAACAGGGTCTACATTCACGGCATGGCGGCCATGCCCCAGTCTTTGGTAGACGCCATGACCGCTCGCGCCGACGAGTTGCGCGACATCGAGATCATTCACCTGCACACAGAGGGCGATACCTGCTATGCCCACCCCAAGCACCGAGATTCGTTCTTTGTGAACAACGTCTTCGTCGGCGCGAACGTCCGGCACTGCATTGAAGCCGGCAACGGCGACTACATCCCGGTCTTCCTCAGCGAAGTTCCGGTTCTCTTCCGCCGAGGGGTGCTCCCGATTGATGTTGCGATGGTGCAGGTTTCTCCGCCCGATAAGCACGGCTACGTCTCGCTGGGAGTCTCCATTGATGCCACGCTCGCCGCTGTCCAAACGGCAAAGACCGTTATTGCCGAGGTGAACCCGCACATGCCTCGCACTCATGGCGATGGCAACCTGCACGTTTCCGCCTTTGAGTATCTGGTGGAGGTCAATCGACCGCTTCACGAAGCCCCTCCTCATCCTCCCACCGACCTAGAACTACAAATCGGTCGAAAGGTCGCCGAACTCATTGAAGATCGCGCCACTTTGCAAATGGGTATCGGAGCCATTCCCAACGCGGTCCTCGCCTCTTTGGGCAACCACAAAGACCTGGGAATCCACACCGAGATGTTCAGCGACGGGGTGGTGGACCTCTTCGAAGCGGGCGTGATCACCAACGCCTACAAACCCATTCACCGAGGCCAGATTGTCGCCACTTTTGTCAGCGGCTCTAAGCGGGTTTACGACTTCGTCGACGACAACCCCAAGGTGATCATGCGAGACGTGGCGTACGTGAACGACACCGCTCGCATTCGTCGCCACCCCAAGATGACCGCCATCAACAGCGCCATCGAGATGGATCTCACGGGTCAGGTCTGCGCAGACAGCATCGGCACCCGACTCTTTAGCGGCGTCGGCGGTCAGATGGACTTCGTTCGTGGCGCCTCTCTAGCGGAAGACGGCAAACCGATCTTCGCATTCAGCTCTCGGACCCCTAAGGGTGTTTCCAAGATCGTTTCAATGCTCAAACCCGGGGCAGGCGTCGTCACGACGCGAGCCCATGTGCACTACGTGGTCACCGAATACGGCGTGGCTGACCTTTACGGGAAGAATCTACGACAGCGCGCCCGTGCGCTCATCGAGATCGCTCACCCGGACGATCGCGAAATGCTGGAGCGCGAAGCCCGAGAACGCGGCCTACATATCTGATCCCGCTACCTCCGTAGGCTCTAACCAGGGTCTGCGGACGTATGATTAGGTTGTGAGCGAAGAACCGAAGATCGTTTCTGAGTCGGGTGGTCTGCACCCGGTGGATGTCTCTACCAACTTTGAAGCGTTAGTAGAGCAGCACAAGGATGCGGTCTATCGGCAGCTCGTCCGGGTTTGCGGCAATCAAGACGATGCGGAAGATGCCTTGGTGGAATCGCTGCTCGCCGCGTATAAAGCCGTCGATCAACTGCGGGATAAGGACGCCTTTCGCGGTTGGCTTGCGTCCATCGGTCGGCGAGTGTGCATGAAAATTCGCAAGCATGATCGCCTTGCGCCGATTATCCAGCTTGCCGAACTGGACCAGGAGCGGCTCGCCTCATCCCAACTCTCACCGGAGGATTCGGCGATGCTCAGCGATACGCATCGGTGCGTGAAGTCGGCGCTGGACCGGCTCGATCCCAAGTACGCGGAGGTGTATCAGATGGTCGATCTGCAGGAGTACAAGTTGCAGGAAGCGGCGGACTCGCTTGGAATCACTTTGGAGGCTCTCAAGAGCCGGTTGCATCGCGCTCGGGCGATGATGCGCGACGCCCTCGACGTGGAGATGTGCTTCTAGGATGTCAGAAACAATTGATTCACCATCAGACAAGGAACAACTCAGACTGACACTCCTACAGGATGCAATCGTGCAAGCTCTAACGGAGGAACTAAGAGTAAGAAACGAAAATGCTTCCTTTGCTCTAGTAGGACCGCACGGATCAGGAAAATCGTTTACAGTCAATAATCTTCGGCAAACGTTACTCAGAACTCTTGAACAAACAAACACTAAGCAAACTAAAGCCAGCGAAAACCTTCAAGGAAAAGCCGGAGAAACACCTGATGACGCAGAAAGCACGTCTGCAAACCATTCTAATGATAACCCGCTACAATCCAAAACCCAACTCATTTTTCCCGTTATCATAAATTTGTGGCTAACTGATCCGTCAGCAATGCGGGTCCATATTCTCGATTGCCTTTTTGAAGCTGTCGAAGAGTCGCTCCATCTTCTCGAACGGGCTGCTCTACTGGACAAAAAGAAGTTCATTTCCATTAGAGAAACCCGTCCCAAAGGATCGCTAGCAACAACAACATCGACCGAGACTGAAACCAAAGGCAACCCATCCCTTTTAAAACTTATTGCTCTGCTATCCCTTGGAACAACACTCCCCTACTTTTGGAGTCGCTTAGAGGAATACATTCTAAAGCGTCTTTCTGATGAATGGCTTCTCACATTCTTACCGACGACTGCCGTTAGCATCCTATCCAACGAACAACAAGCGAACTGGGTTTTCTTATTCCTTCTACTAAGTCTCAGTTTTCCTTTGTTATTGCCAGCAAAGCAATTTTGGCAATGGATTACCACATTCACCCCCAGCAGCAAAACAACATCCGTCCGGTCTTTGGTAGGTAAAGATTTAGGCTCATGGACATTTGAAACGAAAACAGTAATCCACTCACAGCTGACATCAGATCATGCATTCGTTACAACTCTCTCTCAAATACTTGACTGTTTTCACGACTGCAATATCTTACTAATCATCGAAGACTTTGACAGGCTATCAGAAAAGCTCCAAGAATCTCACTGGAACATTATTGAATCCCTCAAATTAATTAACTCACAAGAACCCAATAATGCACGCATAACGACTTTTACCACCCTGACGCCCGCTAGTGAGACAGTGTCGAATCCCACTACCGACCCCTCTCTCGATGCCATCAATCCGAGCTTCAAAACGGTTAGCTCGACTTCAAAGGCCATTGAGCGAGTATTCGAGACATTTATCTTTCTACCAAACCTAACAGAAATCGACCACAAAGAATATCTAGCTCATAGACTGAAACTCGTTTATCCATCGAACCTACTCCAGACCGAGACCCTTCTAGACATAACCGAACTAATTATCGGAAAACAAAATATTACACCGCGTTTCATCGACCGAACAGTTGATTCCGGCTACCTGCTTTATAGAACCTTCAAAGAAGCTTACAGCTTCGAAGCATGCTACACAGCAACCCTTCTCCGATTTCTCCAAATCACAAAGATCGAATCGTGGCGCGATTATGCCGCCAAACTCACTGCAGATTTCGACCTAAAAGATTTAGACACAGACCTCGATTGCATATTCTTTGGCGCAACTCCTATTGGTCGCCAGCAAATCACTGCGTCTCCCTTAAATCAAGAGCTTCCCAACTATACGACGACGGAGCTTGTAGAGCGCACATCAGAGATCTTTGCGTTTCTGGAAGATAATAATCCAGAGAGCAACGAAGTATTCGGCAAACTCCTAGAAGCGGCCGGATTGCCAACATTCTATGAAAACCTAGGTGCCGATCAGAAACTAAGATTCGCATCACTTATAGTCAGGCGTGTTAGTGTTGTCTTTTCACCAAAGAAGATGTACGCCGCGATTTCGATCATGGAGCAGAATCCTGATCAACAAAGCCAGTTCACCCGACGTTCCATCGAGTACTTTGATTCATCGGTCTTGAAAGTATCATTTGATTCCTTTGACCATGAATCGTTCCAAGCTTTACGCGCATTCTTGATTCTCCAATCCAAGTGGAATCTGAAAACAGAAATCAGTCTTGTACCTGAGCTTTTTTTAATCATCCTGTTTGAAGAGCCTACTTTCCGAAAGACGCTTATCGCAACTTCACTGTCAGATGTCACAACCGTGAGCGGTCCTGTTTCTCCCCAGGTTATCCTTGACACTTATGAGCATTGGAGAGCAACCTTCTCTACAGATGAAGGGTCGTTTGTTTATTTCATGGCTCAATTCTTCTTTGGATTGCATCGGTTTAATTATCCAAGAGATACAAGCTTCGACCGATTCCTATACTTTTTCTTCAGAACAGGAATTACTGAACTTTCAAGATTATTTGGTGCTTCCGATGTACTTCCGAAGTTGTCGACGCACACCGAAGAAGCTTTTGAAAATCAAAGCAGTCCAGCAGAATTTGACTATCTCCGAAGATATATTGAATCTGTTCGAGATGAGGAAGCTGCTCAAGGCCCAGAAGATTTTTGGGCTAACAGTATCAGGTTGCAGCTAGCAACAGGCTCTTTGGGTGCTCTAGTTGAAGTTGCACGTACGCCGAACAACCTGAATATGCTTATGGAGCTAAAGGGCGTGAAGACAGATGGAGCGTTCTTTCTCCACTTAGCTTTTGCGGCAAGGTCAAGCTCGTCAGTCTACTTTCTAGATATCGCGTTCTATCTTCTTTTGACTGACAGCGACCCCTCTTTACATGGCGAACTGGGAGAGCTCTTGGATTTCCTACTACAGGAGACGGAGACGTTTGATGTTGTTTCGAAAATCGTGAGGACATCAGGTCCGGATTTTGCTGGTTCTTTGGCTTTAGGTTTATCCAAACTAAATCTCTCACAAGCAAATGCTGCAAAGTTGCGCGAGGAATGCTTTTCCTTATCTTTGACCGCAGTTGCTTTCACACAAGGTCGCATCTTTGATCAGGGATATCAAATGGTGGATGAGGCGCTGGTCCCCTTTGTCGTCCGATATGTAGCACAACTTTCCGAGAACAAGCAATCTGTTCTGTTCAATGAGGAGTTCACCAGAGTGATAAGCCTTGTGGTTGAAAGATTGTCGCCAACCAACTCTGGACACTCGAGTGCACTCCGTAATTCCATTCTTGCTGCTCTTGAATCTGAAACAGTTGAGACATGGAAGAACTTCTGGAACATGACCCCGTTGGGTGCCCGCTCTTATGACATGGATCGGATTCTTGAGTTTGTCGATCCTACTTTTGATGGAAATCATCCAGCATGGTATGGGATGCAATCCTGCGTTTCAGCGTTAGACCAGCCAAGCTACTTTGCAAATTCATTGCGACAAATGCTGCGTTTCTTTGCACCCGCCGCTCAAGCTGAACTACTTCAAGAATTCCCAAAACACTATGAACCGCCGAGTTCGGAGTAGCAAATCCTGAACTCTAGCCGTTTTTATAGTGCACTCGGATTCTTCGTAAAGTGCGCGGCGACCTACTCGGGTGTATGGTAGTTCCCGTTTATCGTCTCTCGGACTCCGCGTCCGGCAATCGCCAATCGCTCCGGCGTGAAAAGCGCTTGAATCAGGCTGTCATCGAAAAGTAGTTCTTCAATCAGTTTTGGGTTCGCCGACAGTTTCGTTAGAAGAGCCTGGATCTTCCGTCGCACCGCCGGGCGAACATCATTCTCCGGGTGAAGTTCTAGTCTCCTAGCAATGGTTCTTTTAACCGCCAAAAATCGTACATTGCCTCAAGGAAACGTCGCTACGCTTTCCCGCTAGGTGATCCCACCTTCCGCGCCTTCCCGATAATCGGCAGGGACGGTAACAGCATCATCGCCGCGATCTGAATCGCCAGACCCGCCGACCGCACCTGCGCGATCGCCCCGACAATCGGGCCACCGGCGATTTCCCCGATGCTATGCGCCTGACCCTTGAAGCTCAGCATCGTCGCTCGAATCTCCGGCGTAGCGTGGAGGTTCACCCAAGTAGAGGTAAGTGGCTCGATGGTTGCCCGAATAGCGCGGCCGAAGATGAACAGAATCATTGCGGGCCAGAAGGCAGTGAGGAAGGCGAAGCCGAACACCGACCCGATGAGTAGCACGGTGAGCATCATCATTGCGGTGGCGATGGAGCGAGAGTTGCTGGAATCGACCTTCTTACGAACGAACCAGGTCATGCCAATCGCAACCAGCGTTGCCGCCGTTCTTAGCACCGCCCACCACGCATCGGAGTTCAGTGGACCGATGTTCGGCAGCCGATACATGTCTAAAACGTGCTTGTTCCAAAGACGGTCAAACCCTTCGGCGGCGAACCCATGCACAAGCGCCACCAGCAACACCAGCGCCAAGACCTGCGTG
>CAZAVC010000018.1:4132-13394 GCA_964488265.1 uncultured Fimbriimonas sp. | reverse complement strand
ACCTCACGTCGTAGGGTACGAAGGAAGAAACAGGAATCGCATTGAAGAACCCAAGACAAACACTGATGCTTGTGGTGATCGTGATCGTAGCGATCATCATGCTGCTGAACGTCTTCAGTAGCGGAATGAAGATGGGCTCCATCATGGGCAAGGGACCGCAGCGATACTCGCTTGGCGAATTCCTGTCTCAGGTCCAAGATGGAAACGTCAAAAACGCCAACTGGCAGATGGATCAAATCTCCGGAAAGCTGAAGAACGGTGGCGATTACGTCGTCAATGCCGTCCCCTACGACGGGGCGATGTCGCCCTACATTGTCGGAAAGCTGAACGACGCCAAGGTCGATTTCGATACCAAGCCCGCACCGCTTTCGGTGAGCATCCTCCAGGTGCTTTCGTTCCTGGCGGTTCCGCTCATCATCGTTGCCGTCTTCTGGTTCTTCGTCTATCGCCCCGCTCAAATGGGCGGAAACCAAGCGATGAGCTTTGGCAAAAGCAAAGCGCGACGAGTGGGTGAAACCGGTCCCAAGATCACGTTTGACGACGTGGCAGGCATCGACGAAGCGAAGCAGGAACTGTCCGAGATCGTGGACTTCCTGAAGAACACGAAGAAATACGCCGCGCTTGGAGCCAAGATCCCGAAAGGCATTCTTCTTTCCGGACCTCCCGGCGTCGGTAAAACGCACCTCGCCCGAGCCATTGCGGGAGAAGCCGGAGTGCCGTTCTTCCACATCTCCGGTTCGGACTTCGTTGAGATGTTTGTTGGTGTGGGTGCCGCCCGTGTTCGCGATCTGTTCGAGACTGCAAAGGCACATCGCCCCTCGCTCATCTTCGTGGACGAAATCGACGCCGTGGGTCGCCAACGAGGCGCCGGGCTAGGCGGTGGTCACGACGAGCGCGAGCAAACTCTAAACCAGCTTCTCGTTGAGATGGACGGTTTCGATCCGAACTCAGGAGTCATTCTGATTGCGGCAACCAACCGACCCGACGTCCTTGACCCTGCCCTGCTCCGACCGGGCCGATTCGACCGACAGATCGTCGTCGATGCGCCGGACCAAAAGGGTCGAGCGGAAATCCTTCGAATTCACTCGAAGGGTAAGCCGATGGACAGCAACGTGGACCTGGACATCGTCTCTCGACGAACGCCAGGATTCACGGGTGCCGATCTTGCGAACACTTTGAACGAAGCGGCTCTGCTTGCTGCCCGTCGCAATGCGACCAAAATCGCGGCGAAGGACATTGAAGAAGCCCTCGACCGAGTGATTGCCGGACCACAGCGCAATAGCCGAATCATGGACGCTCAAGAGCGCGAAGTGATTGCCTACCACGAGGCGGGCCACGCAGTGATCGGAGAAATTCTGGAGCACAGCGACCCTGTTCACAAGGTCACCATCCTTCCTCGCGGCATGTCGCTTGGCTCTACCTGGCAACTTCCCGAAGCGGACAAGTTCTTGGTCAGCCGAGAAGAACTTGAGGACGACGTCACTGCACTGCTAGGCGGACGAGTCGCTGAAGAGGTGGTCTATGGACGAGTTTGGACGGGTGCAAGCAACGACCTTCAACGAGTCACCGCGATTTCCAGGGCAATGGTTACCAAGTACGGCATGTCCGAAAGGCTTGGAACGCTTGCCATTGGGCATCGCCGAGACAACCCATTCCTAGGCCGAGACCTTTACGAAGAGCGAGATTACAGCGAAGAGGTTGCGCGAATGGTGGACGAGGAAGTACGAGCGATCGTCGACCGATGCCACATGCGAGCCACCGAAATTCTCAACGAGAAACGGTCGCAACTGGATGCTGTCGTTCTGGCTCTTCTAGATCGCGAAACCCTTGATCGGGAAGAATTCTTGAAGATCATGGCGGGAGAAGAGTTACCGCCGAAGGAAAGCAAGAACGATCCTGCGCCAGGAAACACGCCTCCGGGAAGTCCGGTAGAATCGGAGAAAGTTTCTGGGAAGCCGAATCTCGGTTCTCCGAGATTCGAGCCAGGTCCTGCCTAAAAACAATCTGGGAAATTTCGCAACTTGTCGGAACAAAAGAAAAAGGGAGTCGTCTAAGGGCAACTCCCTTTTTCTTTAACAAGTCGGGTGCTATACTTGAGAATCCTTGAACGAGGTTTCATCGGGTTCTAATAACGAACCAGATGGCGGAACAAATTTTTCGCAATAACGTCGGATGGATGGACCAGCTAGAACGCAAGCGGTCAAACGATAGAAAATTAACGCGCTATGGATATCGAGGCAATCTACCAAAGAGGCTTCCAGGCTCGGTGCGACGGTCGCTATTCAGAGGCGAAGGTCGAACTGGCGCGCGTGCTTTCTATGGACCCTCGGCACGTGAACGCTCGTCACCAAATGGCCCTGATTCAAGGGTTTGAAGGCGATTTCGACGGTTCGCTGAATTCTCTCGCAGGACTCTCCCGAGAGGTTCCCGGCAACCTTGAGGTTCTTTACGATCTGGCAATGACCGAGATGATGCTCGGCATGTACGACGAAGCCTGCGCAAAGTTTAAGAAGATCATCGCAATCGACCCGAGCCATTCCAAGGCGCAGCAGCAACTCGTTTACTGCCCGTAAGTCTCTCGGTTGTAAACTCTCGCCATGAAGTCGTTGGCGAAGCGTTGGGGCATTCTGCTCCTTTCCCTGCTGCCTATGCTCCCGCTCTGGAAGTGCATCTTCCGTGGCGAGGCGATTGGCCCATGGGATCACCTGGCGCGACAACTCCCCAACGCGACCGCGCCCGTCCCTACAACCGCCTGGGACATCCTGCAAGCCGACGGAATCCTCCAGTTCTACGTCTGGCGAGACCTTGTTTTTCAGTCTTGGCGAGCGGGTGAGGTTCCGGCGATCAACCCCTACGCGATGGCGGGCACGCCCCTTCTGGCAAACAGCCAATCGGGTGCGCTTTATCCGCTCCACGTACTGGTTTCGTTCTTAAACCTCCCCACCCATGTATCAATGATCTTGCTGGTGTGGATTCACCTAGCGATCGCCGCAATCGGAGTGCGCTACCTCACCTTGCGACTTGGTGCGGGAGAATCCATGGCAACCTTGGCGGGTGGCGCGGTCGTTCTTAGTCACTTCTTCGTAGCCTGGTCGGGACTTCCCAGCGTCATCTCGACCTGCGCCTACATTCCTTGGCTTCTGTACGCACTCACCCCGCCCAGGGAAGAGAATGCGCCTCAGGCTCGGAATCGATCCGTCCTTGTCTTCGCAATCGCCACCGCCCTGATGCTGCTCGCGGGTCACCTTCAGTTCGCCGCGTACGGACTCATGGCGGCGGTCTTGTACGGGCTTGCGCAGTCAATCCTCAATCGCACCCCGGCGGCTGTGCTCACCTTGGCAGTTGGCGGACTGATGGGCGGTGCCATTGCCATGCCACAGGTCGGTCCGGTTCTGGACTACGGAAAGCTCAGCCACCGAAAGAACACCCCATCGGATGAGGGGTACTCGGCATTCATCAAGAGTGCAATCCAACCCTACGAATGGGCGGGACTCGCTCACCCACACTTGCTGGGTGATGCTCAAACCAATCTCACTGCCACAATCGGTGATACCCCGGTCGGTTCTTACTGGCCTCAGTACACCAAACTCGGTGCGAACCATGCGGAGGGTGCCGTGTTCTTTGCACCCGTCTTACTAGTCGGACTCTGCTTTTTGAAAGCCCGAGTAAGGCAGGTGATCCCTCTGGCAGTGGTTGGCGCTCTCGGCCTGCTCATTGCCACCGGTTCCGAGCTAAACCGGGTGATGTACTTCGGACTTCCAAATTGGTCATCCACCGGCTCGATCGGCAGAGCATCGGTGCTCATTCTTCTGGCGCTCGTTCCGATTGGCGCAGTAGGTCTCCAATCTGTACTTGATAGAAATTCTGAGGAGAAGCCCGTTCAAAAGCTCCAATTTGCTGCGTTGATCGTTCCCTTCGCGGTTCTGGGCCTTGGGCTCAACCTGGTGCGATTTGCGCAGTCTCAAACGACCTTCATCCCCAACTTGCCGGACGAGTGGTTCCCAACGCTTGTACGGGAAGGCTCGGCAATGGGGCAAATTCCCGCCCTCATGGTCGCCTTTTTCGGTGCTCTCGCCTTAGGCGTCGCATTGATGAGACCGAAGGAGGGTGCCCGGGTGCTTCTTGCTTGTGGAATCGCCATGGGAATGCTTGGCACAGCAACGATCCTAAGAACCGCACCGTTCCAGGACCTCACCGTTAAAGACTTCCCTACCGACCCGAATAGCCGAACCGTCTTCGTCAACGACGATTGGAATATGTTCGGCACCCCTGCGAACCTGCTACCGCCAAACCTGGCCTCCCTTAGCAAGATTCAGGACGTCGCGGGTTACGACTCTCTGATCGACCGTAACTACGTAGCGAGACTGCAACAAATCACGGGCACCAACCCATCGCCCGCCACCAACGGAAACATGATGTTCGTGAAGCTCCCCGTGATCCGGGATGAGCTCAAGAAATGGGGAGTCGGCACAATGGTTTCCCGCGAGGTTCCTCCGGGCATGAGCGGCGATAACCCCACTGAGGGCTCTTACATGACAATCAACCTGGGCGGCACCCTCGTTGATTCGCCATCCGGGAAATCGAAAGTGAGCAAGGTTTCCGCGTCCAAGGTGGTCCTCGCGACCGATTCCTCCGACCGGGAGGCGCTCGTGAAGTTCCGAATGCTTCCAGGAATGCAGCTAGAGCCAGGAGTCACCGCTACCGAGCAAGATGGATGGATCGCGCTGAAATGGGATCAACCCAAAGAGTCGATTACGATCTCGTTCGGGCCACCACTTGTTATCGGACTGCTCCCAACAATCCTGATCCTCGTTCTCCTCGGACTTCTCGGGAACTCGGTTCGACTTTCTAAGCCGAACGCTCCCGCCTTAGATCCGATTTAGATCCGGCTGAGCGTGTCGAAGAACTCGTCGAAGAGCGCTTCGGGTTGGACCTTAAGCGCCACTTCGTCGGGACCCTCGCCCGGTTCAAAACTGGTCAGGCCCTTCTCTGGCTCAACGTGAACGGTGCCCGAGGTGTATTCGACAACTTCGGGGAGGAACAACGAAACCGCCGCGAGCGGATCGTGAAACAAAATATGGTCCACCGACTCAAACCACGACTCTGCCATCTGCGCCACGAGCGAAAGCAGGGGACCTTGGAAGAGCATCTCCACGTCGGGCTTTTGCATGGCGCACTTGGTAGTCACGTCTAGCGGAACCCACTTCAGGCTCTCCCGCTTGGAATGGGAAACGATCTTCGTGCTGATAGGATCGACCACGCAGTTGGTTTCCCAGCCATTGTTCACATAGAATGCACCTGCCATCGCCACGTAGTTCTTCAGAAGCGAGGGGATCTCGGGGTCCATCGCAAAGAGCAGACCGATATTAGTCATCGGACCGATGGTGAGTAGAGTGATCTCACCCGGTCGGCTGCGAATGGTCTCTTGCAAGAACTTCACCGCCGAGTTAGGCTCTCGGTCCAGTCGGTGAGGAAGGTGGGCAATCTTGTCGTACTGGGCCAGCCAGGTTTGCCCCGGACCGTGACCCATTGGCCCGGCGTGTCCGGCGACGATTGGAATATCCGCTCGACCAACCGCGTTGCAAAGAACTTCAGCAATGGCGCTTCGCTTCTTCGTGTCGCCCGTTACGGTGGTGATCCCAACCAGTTCACATTCGGGCTTGGCAAGCAAATAAGAAATTGCGAGCGCGTCGTCGATATCCGTCCCGGGGTCGGTATCAAGAAGAATCGGAATTCGGTCGGACATCGCCCTCAAGTATGCCAAAAACGGTTGAAAGCGGGGAGAAACATCGTGCCCCAAACAAAAACTTCTCTTTCGTGATTAAGGATAAAAGATAAAGAGTGGAGGCGCCGGGCGGATTCGAACCGCCGAATGACGGTTTTGCAGACCGTTCCCTTCGCCACTTGGGTACGGCGCCAAGAGCGAGTTCAAGGTTTACCCGAGCGGGTCTTTTCACGTTGCTTGGCAAGGCTCAAAGGGCCCCTAAAGGTTGCTATACCGGAAAAATCGCGATTTTCCACACGTAAGTATTGAGTGGGGTTTACTGAGATCGTGAAAGTCGCCGCTATCACCGCCGCTGTTTCTCAACGGTGGCGCGATGGTAAGGGCTATCGGGCGTTCCGCCACCGCGACTTTCGACTCCTTTGGATAGGAGCCCTCGTCAGCTTTATCGGATCTTGGGTGCAAACCGTTGCCCAGGGCTTTTTGGTCTACGAAATGACGGGCAGTAAGGAAAAACTGGCCCTCGTTTCGTTCTTCGGAATGCTGCCCGTGAGCATCTTGGGACTCGTTGCTGGGTCCATGGTCGATAAGTGGGATAAACGGAAGCTACTCATTGCTTGCCAGATCGGTTTGTCTTGTGCGTCGTTCTTTCTTGCCTTTTCGCGCTGGCAAGGGTTCTTGCGCGTCGAACATATTCTTGTCACCGCCCTCTTTACGGGCACCATCGCCGCGTTTGAAATGCCCGCTCGACAAGCGGTGGTTGGCATGGTGGTGCCGAAAGAAGACCTAGGGGCGGCGATTCCGTTTCAAGCGCTCACCTTCAATTTTGCTCGCGTAATTGGACCCGCCATCGGCGGAAGACTTCTCGATCTCTTCGGTCCTGAGTTCTGCTACCTCCTCAACGGTTGCACCTTCTCCGCCCTCATTTACGCGGCGTTCATCATGCGCTCCGATCTGCGTCCCAAGGGGAATCAGGGAGTGCCCATTTTGGAGTTGGTCGGAGAAGGGTTGCGCTACACCCTGAAGGAAGCACGGCTTAGAACGCTTTTCATTCTTGAGCTGATCGTTTCCGTTTTCGCGCTGTTTTACATTGCTCAGCTGCCCGCTATCGCTAAAGACATTCTGCATCTCGGCAAAGCCGGGCTTGGCGATATCTACACCGTCATCGGAATCGGCGCGGTGTGTGCTCTCGCGTTGAATGCCCAAGTGTCGGACCTGAATTTCAAGGGTCCGATGATCAAGATCGCCATGACCTCCATGGCGATCGCGATGCTTGCGCTCAGCTTCACAAGAAGTTTTTATCTCTCGATCCCCCTCTTTTTCGTGATCGGAATGGCGGCCGTGGTTCAGTTCAATCTCACGAACACCCTGTTCCAACTGATCTCGCCTGAAAAACTCCGGGGCAGGGTGATTTCCATGCACGTATGGGCGCTCTCTGGGCTCGGGCCGTTCGGAACGTACCTCTTTGGCTGGATCGCCGAGCATTACGGGATCGCCCTTTCCATGCAGATCGGTGCGGTGGGCTTGGCGATCGGAGTCGTAGTTTTTGGATGGATGAACAAGGTCTCCCTAGAGGCCCCCGCCGATGCGCCGGCTCCACCCGAAGACAATCCGGACCTGTGCGAACTTGAAGAGGGGTATCACGCGCACGGCAAAATTGCGGTGGCCGAAACAAACGCACCATCCACAGACGGGCGTAAGTAAACTAGGAAAGATGCCCAAGCGAGAATCTGAAGAATGGTTCTGGCAGGTCGGTGGCGACCTCCAAAAGTTGGGCGACGAGCTCAGCCCGGGGCGTCCGCGAGTGGCGCATCGGAAGAGTTGGGAACCCAGGGTCGATCTTTACGAAGAACCCACCTGCTTCGTGATGCGTGCTGAACTGGCGGGAGCCAGAGCCGAAGCCATCGAACTCACTTACGTTGCCGAGCGCAACGCGGTGCTTCTAAAAGGCGACCGCCCCGAGCAGCAAGGAGAGTCTCGCAACCGGGTGGGCGTGTACCAACTCGAAATCCTATACGGGGAGTTTGAGAGAGAGATTCCTCTCCCGGACGTTCCCATCGATCCCTCTGCAATCCGAGCCCAATACAAAAATGGCTTCCTCGTGCTTCTTATTCCGAAACGAGAAAGGTCTTCCCTGAGCGGGCCCTTAAAGATTGAAAGCGAATAAATGTCTGACGTAAAACTGCCGATCGAAGAAGAAATCACTCCGTTCTCTGAAGAGGAACTGGAGGTGACTCAACCCGCCTCCGAATCGTCCGACTCGGACGAGCCGAGAGAAGAGACGGAGGAGCGCCGCCCGGATATTCCGAGTGAGATCAACATCCTGCCGCTCCGTGACAGCGTGATTTACCCGATGCTCATCGCTCCGTTGAGCGTCTCGCGAGAGGCAGGAGTCCAGCTTATCGATGAAAGCGTTGCCGGAGAAAGCCGGGTCATTGGTGTGGTCGCACAAAAGACTCCGCAAGAAGATGAACCGGGCTTTGAGGGGGTTTATGGCTACGGCTGCGCGGTCATCATTCGAACGTTGGTCAAAATGCCCGACTCGGTTCGGTTGATCGTGCAAGGCATCGCCCGGTTCAAAATTGTCGAACCGATTCAATCCAAGCCGTATCTGCGCGCCAAGATCGAAGTCATCGAAGACGAACCGGTGAGCGACGATCATGCCGAGGAACTCGAGGCGCTTCGCCGTTCGATTGCGGCTATGTTCGATCAGGCGGTTCGGCTCTCCCCGGGGCTACCCGACGAACTCAGGAGCCTAACAACCGCCGTTCAAGAAACCCATGTGATGACCGACCTCGTTTCGGCTCACATGAACCTGAGCGTCCAAGACAAGCAGACCATCCTAGAAACGACCGCCTTAGACAAGCGGATGCGCTTGCTGCTGGAAATGCTGAGCAAGGAGGTTCGCGTTCTGGAACTCACCAGCAAGGTGCAGAACGAGGTCAACACCGAGCTCACCAAGAATCAGCGCGAGTACTACCTGCGCGAACAGCTCAAGGCCATCCAGCGAGAGTTGGGCGAATCGGATGACCGAGGAGAAGACCTCGAAGACCTTTCGGTTCGCATTCATGAAGCCGACCTTCCACAAGAGGCCCTCAAGGAGGTCAACCGCGAATACGACCGCCTTCGCCGCATGAACCCGGGCTCGCCTGAATTCAGCGTCGCGCGAACCTATGTAGACACCGTCTTGGCGCTTCCTTGGAACTCAAAGACGGAAGACAATTTAGACCTCGTTCACGCCAAGGAACAACTAGACGACGACCACTTTGGACTCGAAAAAATCAAAGACCGGATCTTAGAGTTCCTAGCGGTTCGAAAGGTAAAAACCGACGGAACCGTTCGGCAACCAATTCTGTGCTTTGCGGGACCTCCTGGAGTTGGCAAAACCAGCCTCGGTCGATCCATTGCGGACGCACTTGGTCGTAAGTACGGTCGAATCTCTCTAGGCGGCATGCGAGACGAAGCCGAGATTCGCGGACACCGTCGAACCTACGTGGGCGCTCTACCGGGTCAAGTTGTTCAAGCCCTTCGGCGCGCGGG